>JBEKWZ010000111.1:0-7810 GCA_049512555.1 Candidatus Sulfotelmatobacter sp.
TTGGCGGTGACTCCTATCATGTTTGCGGCGCACACCAGGAATGCGTGGCTGGCGGTCGGTCTGATTGCGATTGCGGCGGGAGCGCATCAGGGCTGGTCGGCAAACATCTATACGCTGGCTTCCGACATGTTTCCCCGGAAAGCTGTGGCGTCCGTAGTGGGCTTCGGCACCATGGCCGGAGCGATCGGCGGGATGTGTATTGCCAAGACCGTGGGCTACATCCTGCAGCGTACGCACTCCTACGTGCCGGTTTTCGCGATGGCGGGCTTGGCGTATCTGGTGGCGTTCGGCTTCGTGCAGCTACTGGCGCCGCGGCTGAAACCGGCAAAGGTCTGATTCTTGTTCTCATTTTTTGTATAAATGGTGTTTTGTATAATCGGCAGCCTCGATTGCAAGCCTGCTTTCGCCACAATGGGAGCGTGGATCGCATGCAACTTAAAATATTTCCAGACAAAACTTCTTTGAGCCGCGCCGCCGCCGCGCAGGCTGCGAATGCGATTCGGCGAGCGATTGAGGAGCGGGGTCATGCACGGATTATTGCGGCCACGGGAGCTTCGCAGTTCGAATTCCTAGATGCGTTGACGAAGGCTCCAGGAGTTGATTGGCCAAAGATCGATTGGACAAAGGTTGAGGGCTTTCATCTGGACGAGTACGTCGGCCTTCCGGCCACGCATCCGGCAAGTTTCCGGAAGTTTCTGAAGGAGCGGTTGGTGAGTAAGACTGGAATCGTCAGGTTTCACTGGATCGAGGGGGACGCCGCCGATCCGGCTGGGGTAGTTCGCGAAGTAGGCAAGCAATTGGCGTCAGCACCTATCGACGTTGCCTTCGTCGGGATTGGAGAGAACGGGCACATCGCGTTCAACGATCCTCCCGCGGATTTCACGACTGAGGATCCGTACATCATCGTGAACCTCGATGAGCCGTGCCGACGACAGCAGGTGGGTGAGGGATGGTTTGCCGATATTTCACAAGTGCCGGAACGAGCAATCTCGATGTCGGCGCAGCAGATTCTGAAAGCTAAGGAAATCGTTGCGGTCGTCCCCGATGCGCGCAAGGCGCAGGCCGTGAAGGCATGCCTGGAGGGAGAGATTAGTCCCCTGGCGCCGGCGTCGATTCTGCGCCGGCATGGGAATGCAGTTCTCTATTTGGACAAGGATTCTTCTTCGCAGCTGAGTGCGAGCCTGCAGCGAGAGCGCGCGGAAGAATCGCGAACGCCGGTGAGTTTTTAGGGCAGGCAAGCAATCCACCAAAATGGCGAGCGCCCGAAAGCCGATTCCGTCGTTACGTTGGTGGATTGGCGGGCTGCTATTTGCTTCGACCGTCATTAACTACATCGATCGGCAGACGCTGTCTCTTCTAGCGCCGTATCTCAAACTCGAATATCACTGGACCAACTCCGACTACGCGAATATCGCCATCGCGTTTCGGGTGGCGTATTCGATTGGGCAGACCGCCTTCGGCAAGCTGATGGATCGCGTGGGCACGCGGCGCGGGCTGACGCTGAGCGTGATCTGGTATTCGGTGATCTCGATGCTCACGTCACTGGCGAGCGGGTTCTACAGCTTCGCGACGTTTCGCTTCTTGCTGGGCACGGGCGAGTCGGCGAACTGGCCTGCTGCGACCAAGGCGGTCTCGGAGTGGTTTCCGAAACGCGAACGAGCGCTGGCGACGGCGCTGTTTGACAGCGGGTCGTCCATTGGCGGCGCGGTCGCGCCATTTATTGTGTTGTGGATTTACTTTCGCTGGGGATGGCGGCCGGCGTTCATGATCCCGGGAACACTGGGCTTTCTGTGGCTGATTGCCTGGCGCTGGCTTTACTATCCGCCGGAACAGCATAGCCGCATCAGCCCGGCAGAACTGGCCATGATCGTCGCGGACAAGCGCGAGTCGGACGCTTCGCAAGCCGGCAAGGCAGGTCCGCGATGGAGCGATCTGTTGAGATTTCGGCAGACTTGGGGAGCAATCATCGCCAAGGCGTTTACCGATCCGGTGTTTTTCTTTATCACGGAGTGGTTCCCGATCTATCTGGTCGCGAAAGGGATTGAGCTCAAGAGCGGCTTGATCGCGGTGTGGATTCCGTTCATTGCCGCGGATGTGGGAAGTTTTTTCGCGGGATGGGCCTCGGGCTACCTGATCCGGCGCGGATGGCCCCTGGGCGCGGCTCGCAAGGCGCCGATTGTTTACGGTGGGATCGGCATGACGTTGCTGATTCTTACCATCTTCACGACTAACCTGTACTTGATTGCGTTTCTATTTGCGGTTGTGACTTTCACTTATGCGGGATTCACCACCATGGCCAACGTGTTGCCTTCGGATTTGTTCGGTAGCGAGTCGGTGGCATCGGTCGCCGGACTGTGCGGGACGGGCTCAGGGATCGGGACGATCATTGCATTCAAGCTGATTGGTTATGTCTCCGACGCTCGCCAGGGGGCGGGCACGCATTCGTTCGATCCCATCGTGATTCTGGCGGGTGTGGTTCCACTGGTCGGTATGATTCTGGTTTTGCTGCTTCTGCGCAACACTGAGGCGACGGAGCGAGGGCTGGTGCGCCGGATCTGAACATTTCGTTACACTCGATACGTAGAGACGTTGCTTGCAACGTCTCCTGTGGTGAGGCGAGACGTAGCAAGCTACGTCTCTACGAAACGGTAACAGGAGATTACGTTGAAGATCACGGACGCAAAAGTATTCGTCAGTTGCCCGGGGCGGAATTTCGTTACGTTGAAAATTTCGACCGACGAGGGCCTCTACGGGTTGGGGGACGCGACTCTGAACGGGCGGGAACTGGCGGTTGCGTCGTACCTGTCCGACCATTTGATCCCCTGCCTCGTGGGACGCGATCCGTTTCAGACGGAAGACGTGTGGCAATACCTCTATCGCGGGGCGTACTGGCGTCGTGGGCCGGTCACGATGACGGCGATCGCGGCCGTCGACATGGCACTGTGGGACATCAAGGGAAAGGCGCTGAACACGCCCGTCTATAACCTACTCGGAGGGCAGAGCCGCACCGGAGTGATGGTATACGGGCATGCGAATGGACGCGACATCGAAGAGACGGTCGAAGAAGTCGCGAAGTATAAAGAGATGGGCTATCTGGCGGTGCGGGCGCAGTCGGGAATCCCGGGACTGCCCTCCACTTACGGAGTAGCACACGACAAACTCTATTACGAGCCGGCGGAAAAGGGATTGCCGCCGGAGAATGTCTGGTCGTCGGAAAAATATCTTCTGCAGGTTCCGAAATTATTCGAAGCTTTGCGCCTGAAGTTCGGAGACGACCTGCACCTGCTGCACGACGTTCATCACCGGCTCACGCCGATTGAAGCGGCGCGGCTGGGAAAGAGTTTGGAACCGTATCATCTGTTCTGGCTGGAGGACGCGGTGACGGCGGAGTTGCAGGAGGGGTTCCGCATTATTCGGCAGCATACGACCACGCCGCTGGCGGTGGGCGAGGTCTTCAATTCGGTTTGGGATGCGCACATTCTAATTCAGGAACAACTGATCGATTATCTGCGCATGACGGTGGTGCATGGCGGAGGGTTAACGCACCTGAAGAAAATCGCGGCGCTGGCGGAGATTTATCATGTGCGCACGGGCTGCCATGGTGCGACGGATTTGTCACCGGTGGCGATGGCGGCGGCGCTGCACTTCGATATCTCGGTGAATAATTTCGGGATTCAGGAGTATATGCGTCACACGCAGGAGACCGACGAAGTTTTCCCGCATGCCTATTCGTTCAAGAGCGGGTACCTGCATCCGGGCGACGCGCCGGGATTGGGGGTTGACTACGACGAAAAACGGGCGGCAAAATTTCCGTACGAGCGGGCTTATCTGCCGGTGAACCGCAAGCTCGACGGGACCATGTTTAACTGGTGATGTTTAACTGGTGATGTTCGACTGATAGGGGCGAGGGAATATGGGTTACAAGCCGCTGGATCTCGACGGCAAGGTTGCGGTGGTGGTCGGGGGCAGTTCGGGAATCGGCAAGACGCTCGCGCTCGGCCTGGCGCAGGCCGGCGCAGATGTAGTGGCGAGCGCGCGGCGCATCGAACTTGTGAAAGAACTGGCGGACGAAATCGAATCTCTGGGTCGCCGCTCGCTGCGCGTGACTTGCGATGTGGCAGACCGGGAATCGTTGGAGAAGCTTCTGCAAGCATGTGTTGAGGCGTTTGGAAAAGTCGATATCCTGGTCAACGCAGCGGGGATTACGAAACGCGCTCCCACGCTGGATTATCCCGAAGCGGACTGGAACCGGATCATGGACACGAATTTGACGGGCACGCTGCGGGCTTGTCAGGTGTTCGGGCGTCATATGATCGAGCGGAAGTACGGGCGCATCATCAATATCGCGTCCATGGGGACATTTCTGGCGCTGTTTGAAGTGGCTGCATATTCGGCGAGCAAGTCTGGGCTGGCGTCGCTGACGAAGTCACTGGCAATCGAGTGGGCCAAGCACGGAATTTGTGTCAACGCGATTGCGCCGGGATACTTCCGCACGCCGCTTAGCGAGAAGCTGTTGGTCGGGACGGGCCGAGGAAACGAAGTGTCGATGCGGACTCCCATGAAACGATTTGGCGAACTCGAGGAACTGGTAGGAGCAGCGGTTTTCCTGGCGTCGGACGCGGCGAGCTTTGTGACGGGCGTGGTGCTGCCCGTCGATGGCGGAGTTTTGGCGAGCGGCGTAAATCAGTGACCTATCGCACGTGCTGGACGCTAGTGAGCTTTCTTCTCGCGGAGCGCGGCGCGCGCGGAGTTGACGGCGTGCACCAATTCCTGGGCCGCCGAAGAAATCTTCTCCAGGTTTCCTTCACGCAAGGCTTGCGCGTCGATTAAATCGGCGCCAACTCCAAGAGCAAAAGCTCCGGCGGCGATGAACTCGGCGGCATTGGCTGCGTTTACGCCTCCAGTCGGGATCAGAGCGGCGTGCGGAAACGGCGCTTTGAGCGACTTCAGATATTTGGGCCCGCCTACGTTTCCACAAGGAAAAATCTTGACCAAACGCGCTCCATGGTCGTGAGCATTCATCAGTTCGGTGGGAGTGAGGGCTCCGGGGATCGCCAACTTCTCTGAGACTCGGGCGACCGAGAGCACCGGCGCCGACAATCCTGGACTCACAAGGAACTCAGCTCCAGCGCGAATGCAGGACTCGGCTTGTTCCGCGGTGATGACTGTGCCGGCTCCGATGAGAACTTTATCGCCGTGCTGCTGAGCCACCTCGCGGATCACGGATACGGCATTGGGAACGGTCATGGTGATTTCGACCACGGGAATGTGGCCGGCGCGGATCGCCTGAACTGCGCGGGTTGCTTCGTCGACCGTGGAGGCGCGGACTACGGGAATGATACCGACTTCTTCGATCCTGCGAATGACATCGTCAATGGTCATAGTGTTCTCATGCTGCGTTGACACACGCGAGTAGTGCTAACGACGGCCCTAACGTTCAATCCGCGCGGTTCGCGATTTCATAGCTTGCAGAACTTCGGCGAGCGTGGCCATGGTTGTGTCGCCGGGTGTGGTCATCGCCAGAGCGCCGTGCGCAGCGCCGCATTCCACGGACCACTGCGGATCTTTGCCGGAAAGAAATCCATAGATCAATCCGGAAGCGAAGGAATCGCCGCCACCGACGCGATCGTAGATTTCCAGATTTTCACGCATTGGCGCATGGAAGAAGCTGCCCTCGCTGTAGCACAGTGCTCCCCAATCATTGACCGTAGCGGTTTTTGCGTGACGCAATGTCGTCGCAATCACGGCCAGCGTGGGATATTCCTTCACCACGGTCTCGATCATTCTCTTGAACCCATAGGTGTCGAGATTGGAATGCTGCTCGTCGAGACCGGGGACGGTGAAGCCCAGCGCGGCGGTGAAGTCCTCTTCATTGCCGAGCATCACGTCGACCAGCGGCGCGAGACGTCGATTCACTTCTTGCGCTTTCGTCTTTCCGCCGATCGATTTCCAGAGCGACGAGCGGTAGTTGAGATCGTACGAAACCACAGCGCCGGAGCGCTTCGCGGCTTCCATCGCTTCCTGTGCGACGAGCGGCGTGGTCTCTGATAGGGCGCAGAAAATTCCTCCGGTGTGGAACCAGCGGGCTCCGTCTTTCGAAAAAATCTGGTCCCAATCGATTTCGCCGGGCTTCAGTTGAGAAACGGCGGTGTGTCCGCGGTCGGAACAACCGAGGGCAGGGCGAATGCCAAAGCCGCGCTCGGTGAAATTCAATCCATTGCGCACGGTGCGGCCAACGCCGTCAAAGGGCGCCCAGCGAACGTATTTCTGGCTGACGCCGCCTTGCAGTATGAGGTCTTCGACCAGGCGGCCCACGGGATTGTCGGCGAGCGCGGTGACGATCGCAGTATCCATGCCAAAGCAGCGCTTTAGGCCGCGGGCCACGTTGTATTCCCCACCGCCCTCCCAAGCGCGGAAATGGCGGGTCGTGGAAATCCGCTCATCACCTGGATCGAGGCGCAACATGACTTCACCCAGGCTGACCAGGTCCCAACTGCAGCCACGTTTCGGTTTGAGGTCCAGTTTCGTCATGATTGTGCGGCCTAACCCGTTAAACCCAAATATGATACAGGTTGCTGGCTACACCGCAGAAAAGACTCACGCTTCCGACTCAAGAAAATAAAGCGGGCGGGGTTGTAAGAACTTATCCCCCGGGCCGTCTTTAGTAGTGAAAGAGCAATTGGAGGCGTACCCTGCAAACCGCGCTGGCAGAGGAATTGGCGATCGTCGTACCGAGCGAATTCGAGCGGGTTTTCCGGGCGCATCATGGCCTGGTATTCCGCACGGCGTACCGGATTACCGGCAACGCCGCGGATGCCGAGGACGTGTCGCAGACGGTGTTTCTGCGGCTGTTCCGGCGGCGGGCAGGCGCGGAGGCGCTGGAGAATGAAGAGAGTTATCTGCGCCGTGCGGCCGTCAACGCTGCGCTAGATGTGATGCGCTCGCGGCAGACGGATCGAACGGTGGAACTGCTGGACCTGCCGGCTGAGCCGGCGAATGATGACCCTCGCGAGCTTCAACTAGTGCTGGGGCAGGCTTTGCGGCGGGCGCTGGCGCAACTCAAGCCGCGTCCAGCAGAAATTTTTACGTTGCGATTTCTTGAGGGTTTCAGCAATCCGCAGATTGCGCGGATGCTGGGCATTTCTCAAGTGCTGGTCGCGGTGATTGTTCACCGCACTCGGCAGCAGCTTCGCAAGGAGCTGGAAGCGTATCGATTTTCACGTAGCTAATAGGGGCACCCGGAATCAGGACACCAGAATTAGGACACAGAATTAGAACACCCAGGAGAACAGGCCATGAAGAATAAGGATTTCGATCATTTGCTGTCGGAGATTCGAAATGAACAGGTAGATGACCAAGTGGTCGCGCAGGCTAGCGACCGCGTCTGGAAATCGATTGCCGGCGCGCCCGCCGCGGAGCTCAGCGCGCACACGCTGCGAACCTGTGAAGATTTTCAGGCACTGATCCCGGGATACCTGAGTAAGCAACTGGCGCCCGCGCGCGCCATGTTGTTTGAAGATCACACGCATGCCTGTGTAGCCTGCCGGCATGCGCTGGAGCGGGCGCGCGACGGCGAGCGGCAAACGACTTTCCGGCTCGAAACCAAGCGGCCCACTTCTGTCGCTCGTTCCTCCGCTGGTTCCTCGGCTCGCTCAAGGGCATGGGGCTGGGGAATGGCTGTGGATGGGGTCGCGGCCGTCGCCACTCTGGTGGTTGCGTTCAATCTTGGGATGCTTCCCGGGCAGCACGCCGTGCGGGCTTCGGTCGAGACTGTGGACGGCGCGCTCTATGCGGGATCGGGCGCGGAGAT
>JBEKWZ010000112.1:0-7749 GCA_049512555.1 Candidatus Sulfotelmatobacter sp.
CTCCCGTGAATGTAGCTCAATGTAATGGTGTGATCAGTAGTCTGCACTACCTTTCCCGTAAACGTCGATCCGTTGTAGCCAGACGGATAGTAACCGTTCCGGGCAGTTCCTTTTTGAGCCGCCGCCATTCCGATTAATACAAGCATGAGAAGCCCGGAAGAAATGAGCCTCCGCAGATCGTCTAGCTCATAAATCATTCCTTCTCCTTCGAGATTCGATTGCGGAACCTGCTGTCTCGCTTGGGCCGCCAAAACAACCCATTATCGCGAACTCGTCAACGCAAGATGAAATCGACGGATGGAGGCTGGGACCGAAATCGGCATCCGCATTGACCAATCTACCATCCAAAGCGGACTGAGAGACCGAGTATCACCGCCCCGCGCGCGCCGCCATGCCGAGCGCTGGCAGTGTGCCCGGCCGGCCCCGGCGGATGTCGCCGGCATTGATTTTGAATTGCTCGACCAGGCTGCTGAGTTGCGCCGACATCTGCACCAGTTCCTGCACTGCCTTCTGCGTGACGCTCGCCCCCAGGGACGTGCTTTCCGCCGCCTGCGCAATCCCGCTGATGCTCCCGGTTATGTCTTTGCTGCCGCGCGCCGCGTCACCCAGGTTGCGCGTCATCTCGTTGGTGGTTGCGCTCTGCTCTTCGACTGCGGTGGCGATGGTGCCCGAAATGTCGTTGATGTGGTGGATCACGCCGCTGATGGTGGCAATGGCCTCGATCGCGCCGTGAGTATCGGTCTGAATCGCGGTAATTTTGCGGCTGATGTCCTCGGTCGCCTTGGCGGTCTGCTTGGCCAGTTCTTTCACTTCGTTGGCGACCACGGCGAATCCCTTGCCGGCCTCGCCGGCGCGGGCCGCCTCGATGGTGGCATTGAGCGCGAGCAGGTTGGTCTGTTGCGCGATGGAGGTAATGACCTTAATGACTTCTCCGATCTCGGCGCTGGAGGCGCTCAGCTTGGCGACGTTGGCGTTGGCAGCCTGCGCCGTCTGCACCGCATTCGAGGCCACGGTAGCGGCTTCATGAGCGTTGGTCGCGATCGACTGAATGGTCGATCCCATCTCTCCCGCTCCAATAGCCACGGTCTGCAGGTTCTGGCTGACTTGCAGGGCCGCTTGAGAGACCACGGTGGCCTGGGTCGACGTTTTTCCCGAGTTCTCCGTGATCTGGTTGCTGGTGCTCGAAAGCTTCTCGCTGGCCTCCGCCAGCTGGTAGGTGTTGGACGCGATCTGCCGCATGACTTGCTGCAGCTTGTCCATGAACAGGTTGAACCACTGGCTGGTCTCGCCCAACTCGTCATCGCTGGTGAGTTCGAGCCGCTGGGTCAGGTCTCCCTCGCCCTCGGCGATGTCCTTGAGACGGCTGGTCAACTGCCGCAGCGGGGTCGCAATGTAGCGTTCAATCACGACCGCCGAGACTCCTCCACCGCACAGCGCCCCGATCACCAGGATAAGCATGCCAAACGTCCGTTGCCGCCACGACCAATCCGTAACCGTGTCCAACTCCGCCTGAAAGTCCTTTGTCACTCCGGCCTGGAACTCTTTCAGAGAGGCATCCATCTGGCGGTTGTCCTGCGCCAGCGCGGCAACGGCTTGCTGGGTCTGTGCCGTAAGGTTGTCGGGATGTTCGATTATGGCCGAGTACACCGACTGGGAACGGGCGTGGATATCGTCGAAACGCTCGATCAACGCAGTGATCTGCTGCTGCCGTTCCGCGCGAAAGCTGGTCTTTTCCTGCACCGAGCGCAAGGCCGAAGTGACGGCCTCCGCATCTTCATCCGCCTTGGCCAGCGCCTTCCGGTCCTGCATGTGGACGGCGTCGTTATAGCGCTTCACTACTCTCTCGAAGCCGGCGCTGGCTTCCTGGCTGCTCAGGGCGGCAGGAAACAGCGCCCCAGAGGCCACCTGCATGTGCTGCTGGGCTTCCGAGGACGTCCACTGCAGCAGGATCAGAAGGGCCACATAGCCCACGCCAAAAATGCCAACGCTCATCCATATCTTCGCTTTGATTCTCAATTTTTTCATTGCCAGCCTCACCTAACCGCTAAGGTTTTCGCTTCCCCAAACATCCGTACCTTTACTCACATAGCCAATTGCGCCCGGCGTGGCCGCCACGCAGTCGATCAACGCAGGCCCGGCGCACGCACCCAGCGATGCCGGCATCAACACCCGTCGGAACATCGGCACTCCTGTGGATACTGTTCCTTACAATCGGCCTGCCATCTCTATGCTTTAGAGGGGCCAGACGGGCAACAAACTTTAGGCGGCGTCCGGAAGAACGGACTTGTCGACCACGAAGATCACGAAGTATGAGGAAGGATTTCGTGTTTATTGGTTTCCTTTGTCATCCTTAGTGCCCTTCCTGGTTGAAACTCCGCGCTCGCACCCGTCAAATTCCAGCGCGCATATATAATTCCCCGCACTTATGCCCCTATCGCAGATCGGAAATAAGATCGGAAATCAGAGCAGAAACCAGGGCGGAACCCAGAATGCGTTGTTCCGGTCATCGGTGCCGGTGCGGCTGGCGGTGACCGCGGTTGCGCTCCTGATCTGGTTTGGGACGCAAGCCCTGATCGGTGCACGCGGTGCCCCGACGGCTGGAATCGCCGACGGCATCCACGCCGCCACGGCCGCGGAGAATCTTTACCTGCACCACCATCCCGGTGCAGCGAACCTGCTGCTGGCCGGCAGCTCGGCCATCATTGATCTGCTGGGAATCTTTCTTTTGTCACGATGGATTTTCCGCGGCGAGTTGCGTCCCTTTTTGGGACTGGTGATTGTGCTGGGCCTGCGCCAGATCATGCAGGCCGTGGTCGCGCTGCCCGCTCCGCCGAACGCGATCTGGCACTCGCCGGGAATTCCGTCGCTGCTGGTAACTTACGGCGTGGCCAACGATTACTTCTTTTCCGGGCATACGGCAATCGCCGTCCTTGGGGCCACCGAGTTGGCTCGCGCTGGCAAGCGCTGGCTGACGGCGTTCGCGGTCGCGGTGGTGGTTTTCGAAGCCGCGACCGTGCTCGTCCTGCGCGCTCACTACACCATGGACGTTTTCACTGGACTGATTGCCGGACTCTACGTAGCTCACCTGGCGGACCGCATTTGCAGCCCGACCCGAGATCAAAGCTGAATCCGCGGTCTGAGATCCGCAGTCTGAGGTTCGCCGTCCGACATCCGAGGTCCGATCTCCGAGGACCGACCTCCGAGGACAGTGATCCAAAGTCTGTCCAGCCGAAGTCAGCATCCGCTCGCCTTTGCTTCTTATTCGCCGTTTACCGGAAGCTTGTCGAACCCGCCGACGGCGGATTTTTCACCATTCATCTGCTGCGATTACTTTGGTTTAGCGAAGAATCAAGAATCCGTGATTGAGATCACCAAGAGCCGTGATGACGGCCATTTGCCCTGGCGATGACATAAAGGAAGATGTCCTTGGAGAAAGCGGAGATGTGGGGTCAAGCCACATCCCCCTGGCACGCCGGGCTGCACCAGGGTTCCGGCGGGGCAAATCAGGGAGGGGTCAGATGAGCACAATTGAGGTGCATGAACCAGAAGTAAAAGAATTGCAAATCAAGCCGTCCACTCGTGCGGCAGCCGTTTTGCCTCGCGCCGACCTCGTGATGGGCTCGGCGCTCCCGCCGAGGGCCATGTTTTCCGACAGCCTGCTGGAGTTTGGCGTGCAGCGCAAGCGCAGGTTCTTTGCCACTACGACCTCGTTTGTTTTGAATTGCGTGGTCATCGTCACCATGCTGGCCGTTCCGCTGATGTTTACCGAGGAACTGCCCAAAGCGCAGCTGCTGACGTTCCTGATGGCGCCGCCGCCCCCACCTCCTCCGCCTCCGCCGGCGGCAGCCGAGGCGCAGAAGGTGGTTCACCAGATTCAGACCGACATGCTTTCCACCGGGGGGCTGCGCACGCCCTCGAGAATTCCACAGAAGATTCAGATGATCAAGGAAGACGAAGCCCCGCCCGCGATTGCGGTCGGTGGAGTCGTAGGCGGCGTGCCCGGCGGCATTCCGGGCGGACAACTGAATGGTGTGATTGGCGGAATTGTCAGCGCCACGTCGAACCTGTCGGCCGTCCCGCGAGTGACTCTGGCAGCGCCGACACGCATCCGCATTTCTCAGGGCGTGACCAAGGGGTTGCTGATTCATCGCGAAGAGCCTGCTTATCCGCCGCTGGCCCGCTCCGCGCGCGTGCAGGGCGATGTCGTTCTGAGCGCAGTGATCGGCACCAACGGCGAAATCCAGAACCTGCAGCTCGTCAGCGGGCACCCCATGCTGGTGCCGGCGGCCCTGGCCGCGGTTCGGCTATGGCGGTACAAGCCGTATCTGTTGAATGGAACGCCGGTCGAGGTGGAGACCACCATCACCGTGATCTTCACTCTGTCGTCTTGAAGTCGTGAGGTAAACGGTAGGCGCCCCCCAGGCGGGGGTGCAGGGAGTCGAACATGGCAGCTGAATATACCTATCGCGTTTCGGCCTGGTGGACCTCAGGCCGCACTGGACTGGCGAAGTGCGAGTCCTCTCCCAACACGATCCATTTCTCCGAAGCTGCAGAGCTGGGCGGCCTGCAGGGCCGCTGGACTCCCGAGCAGTTGCTGCTCTGCTCTCTAGCGGGATGTTTTACCACTACGTTTCATGAGGTGGCGCGCGCCGCCAAATTCGATTTCACCGACCTCGAAGTCGAAATCGAAGGCAGCGTCCGCCGCAATCGCAACACGGGATCTAATTTCACCGACATCCTGATGCGCCCCAGATTGACGGTGCAGTCCGAAGACCTGTGCGAGGCCGGGCTGGCGCTGCTTCGCAAAGCGAAAGCCCAGTGCATGATCTCGCGCGCCATCTCCGCGCCCCAGACTCTGGAACCCTGGGTCGAAACCGGCAAGGTGCCGGTCGAGGGCTGGAGCAACCAGGACTCAGCCGCCAAGGTTGGAGTGTAATCCGGACGCCGGAACGGGACGAGGAGGTTGGCTATGATGTTCTCCTACAGGTTGGTGCGTCTGATTGAATCGCATGCCGATGAGCTCGCTGCTGGACTCGAGAAGCGGGTCGCAGCCAGCCAGCAGGCGTCGCACTTCCACGACATTTCCGCGCAGGAACTGCGCGAACGCGTCTACGAAATCTACCGTCATTTAGGCGAGTGGCTGCTCGGCAAAAACGAGCTGGACATCGAGCAGCGCTATCGCGATATCGGAATGCGCCGGGCGCAGCAGAAAGTACCGCTCAGCGAGGTGGTTCAGGCCATCGTACTGGTCAAGGAAAATCTCTGGGACTTCCTCAAAAGCGAGGCCGTGATCGACCGCGCGGTCGAAATCATGGGCGAACTGGAACTACTGCAAATGCTTGAAATGTTTTTCGACCGGGCGATTTATTATGCCGCTGTGGGGTATGAACAGGAAATCGCCCGGGCGGCGCGGGAACAGGCTGCTCTGGAACCGAGCGCGCTGCGGGCAGTTTAAACGCGGCAGGGGAGCGCGAAACGAATGTCGATGTCGTGGGAAATGGAATACAAAAAGCGGCTGAAAACGGCCGACGATGCGTTGCGCTGCGTCGAGTCTGGGATGCGGGTCTACATCCAGCCGGGCTGCGCCGAGCCGGAGACGCTGGTCGAGGCGCTCATGCGCCGCGGGCCTGAAGTCCACAATGTGGAAATCGTCCACATGATGACCATGGGCTGCGCGCCCTACGTTGCGCCTGAAATGGCAGGGCACTTCCGGCACAATGCCGTCTTTATCGGGGCCAATGTGCGCGACGCTATCAACGACGGCCGCGCCGACTACACGCCCATCTACCTCAGCGAGATTGAAGGACTGTTTGAGAGCGGGGCGATGCCGATTGATGTGGCCCTGATCGAAGTGTCTCCACCCGATTCGCACGGATTCTGCAGCTTCGGCGTGGGCGTCGACACCACGCTGACGGCCGCGAAGTGCGCCAAACACGTGGTCGCGCAGATCAACGACAACATGCCGCGCACCTACGGCGACAGCTTCATTCACGTCAACGATATTGATGCCTTCGTCGAATCCTCGCGCCCGCTGTGCGCCCTCGCCAGGCCGGTCGTGACCGACCTGCAGATTGCCATCGCGCGCAACGTGGCCGGACTGATTGAAGACGGCGCCGTGCTCCAGACCGGCATCGGGGGCATCCCCGATGCGGTGTTGCCGCTGCTGATGGACCGCAAGGATCTCGGGGTGCACAGCGAACTGGTGTCAGACGGCGTGATCCCGCTAATCGAGGCCGGAGTGCTGACCGGGGCGCGAAAGAATTTCAAGCCGCGCAAAATCATTCTGGGATTTGCTCTGGGCACCAAGCGCCTCTTCGAGTTTGTCGACAACAATCCAATTTTCGAATTTCATCCCACGGCCTACACCAACGATCCCGGGCTGATCGCACGTAACGACAAGATGGTGGCCATCAACTCGGCGGTGCAGATCGATCTCACCGGGCAGGTTTGTTCTGATTCGATTGGCAACCAGTTCTACAGTGGCATTGGCGGGCAAGTCGATTTTTTGCGTGGAGCCACGCGGTCGAAGGGCGGCAAGCCGATCATCGCGATTTCTTCCACGGCCAAGCAGGGAACTATTTCACGGATCGTGCCTATGCTCGATCCTGGGGCGGGAGTGGTCACTTCGCGCGGTCTGGTGCGCTATGTTGTGACCGAATATGGAGTCGCATTTCTGCACGGCAAGTCGATTCGAGAGCGGGCCAAGTCGCTGATCGAAATCGCCCACCCCGCTTTCCGCGAGGAGCTTTACGAATATTGCGAGAAGACCAAGTGGGCGCACGGTCCTCAACAAGTTCAGACGGCAGCACCGAGGTGAGGGATATGGCAGATCCAACATCAGCACGACCAGCGCGCGGCAAGGTCACGATTGATGTCGAGGAGTGCAAGGGGTGCGGGCTGTGTGTCGAATCTTGCCCACCGAAATGCCTGGACTTGGCTCCGGAACTGAGTTCGTACGGAGTGCATCCGGCGCGCTATACCGGGCACGGCTGCACCGGATGCGGCATTTGCTTCTACTGCTGCCCCGAGCCGGGAGCCATCGTGGTCTACCGGCTGGCTCGTCCTGCTAAGTTGGGCGTCGTAGAAGCGACTGCAGGAGAACAACATGCGGCAACTTTGTAAAGGAAACGTTGCGGTTATCAAGGGTGCGGTGTTGGCCGGCTGCCGGGCCTATTACGGATATCCCATCACACCCGCCAGTGAAGTCGCCGAAGCTGCCGCGCTCTATTTTCCCGAAGTTGGCGGCACGTTCGTGCAGGCCGAGAGCGAGACCGCTTCCATCAACATGGTGTATGGCGCGGCCTCGGCGGGACTGCGGGTCATGACCGCATCTTCCGGTCCCGGGGTGAGCCTGATGCAGGAAGGGATTTCCTATCTCGCGGGCGCGGAATTGCCCTGCGTCATCGTCGACGTCATGCGCGGCGGACCTGGTCTCGGCAACATCGCGCCCGAGCAGAGCGACTATAACGCCATGGTCAAGGGCGGAGGACACGGAAACTACCGCAACCTAGTGGTCGCCCCGTCGTCGGTGCAGGAGATGGCCGACCTGACCATCCTCGCGTTTGAATTGGCCGACCGCTATCGCAATCCGGCCATTGTGCTCACCGACGGATTTGTGGGCCAGATGATGGAACCGCTTGATCTGGTCTATCGCGAAATCCGCGCTCCGGAGAAACCCTGGGCAGTGAAGGGAACTGCCGGCACACGCCAGAACATGATCAGCTCCATCGTGCTCGAACCCGACGATCT
>JBEKWZ010000113.1:0-9281 GCA_049512555.1 Candidatus Sulfotelmatobacter sp.
CGGGAAGGCGACCAGCGTCTCCCTATATGAACAAGGGAACGAATTGGCGTTGGCGCGAAGGATGAAGACGTGGGGAAACTCGAGTCCCTTGGCGCCGTGCACGGTCATGAGGCGTACGGCGTTTTCGCTTTCATTCGATTCCATGGGAATTACGCCGCCGGCCTCGCGGAAATATCCGAGGTAGTCGACCAGTTCTTCCAATTCAGTCGTCCTGTTGACTTTTTTCCCTTCCCAGTCCTTTACGAAGCGCAGAGCCGCCTGAAGAATGGGCGACGTGGCATCGAGCTCGAACTGTTTTACGATGATGTCGAGCGCCGCGCGAGCCTTCGCTTCCCTGCGGCGGATTCCTTCCCGGGCAGTCTTCACGGCAGCCAGAACCTCGGCGGCGCCGTCGACGCGGTCCAGCGCGGATGAAAGCGGGACGACCTTGCCTTCCCGAGTGTCCCGGGCGATGGCCCGCATGACCTGGCGAAGCTCTTCCGGGTTCACGTGAAATGCCGGCAACCCGGCGACGCGAAACAGGCTGACATCATCGCCAGCGGAAACAATCGCGCTCAAGCAGGCGAACAGGTCGCGCACCTCGGGAGTATCAGAAATGTCCATGCTCTCGATGACGAACGGAATGCCGGCCTTGGCGAGTTCGTGCACGACATCATCGCGATGGAAATGCGAGCGATAAAGTACGCCGAAGTCCGACCATTTGCACTTCATTTTTTTCTGCGCGTCGCGGATGACGGCGACCAGGTCGGGGCCTTCGGCGTCTCTGTTGGTCAACACCACCGCCGACACCAACGGGCTCGGAAGATGCATTCCGGCTTTCGCGGCTTCCTCTTCGCGAGCCGACTGCAGGGGCTGGCGGTGGTACGCCAGGCCGCCGCCTGCATTCCCGGCAAACACAGGCGGATTCTGGTCGATTAAAGCAAATGCGCTGCGCAAAATGGGCGTGGTGGACCGGCGATTTTTTTCGAGCACCACCTGTTTGGCCCCGGGGAAATGCCGGTGAAACAAGTCGAGGGCTTCGCTCGACGCTCCGCGAAAACGGTAGATCGCCTGGTCAGGATCGCCGACAGCGAAAAGGTTGCCTGCAGAACCTGCGAGCCGGGTCAGAATCCGAATCTGCGCCAGGTTAGCGTCCTGGAATTCGTCGGCGAGGATAAAACGGGCGCGGGCGCGAGCCTCGGCCAAAATATTTTCGTCGCTGTGCAGCAAAGCGTGGGCGCGCGTGATCATGTGCCCGAAAGTGCCCAGGTTTTCTTCGCGGAGCCAGCGTTCCATGGTTTCGAACACGCGCGCAATCTCGCGGCATCGCCCCAGGACCTCGGCGTCATCAAGAGTATTCTTGGACTTGGCAACCCGCGGCATGGGAACCTCGCCCCGCTCCAGTCGCTCGACGTATTCCCGGTATTTTTCCGGAGTGATCAGTTCGTCGTGGCAGCGGCTGACGAACTCCAGCAGGTCGTTCAGAAACTGCCCGATGTTCGCTGCACGAATAAAATGCTCGAGATGGAGTTCGCGCATGCGACGGCGCAGGTAGATCCACAGATCTTTTTCATCGAGGACGCCGAAGTCCTGGTGAACACACTTGAGCACGTCGAGGCAGTAATCGTGAAAGGTTGCGGCGTTCACGGTTTTTCCGCCCAGCAATTTGCCCACGCGCTCTCGCATTTCTCGAGCTGCATTGACAGTGTAGGTCAGGGCAAGAATCTGATCAGGTTGAGCGTGGCCGTCGTGGACCAGGCGCTCAATGCGATGGGTGAGGACGGAGGTCTTGCCTGTGCCCGCGCCCGCAACCACCAGCATGGGCCCGTGAATGTGGTCAATGGCCTCGCGCTGACGATCATCGGGAACAAACGCAGCGGATCGGAAACTGCTCTTCGAAGACGGCATTGAAGTCAGGATATCACCGAGGACGTGAGAGGGCTGGAGACGCCGCGAGCGGCAGACAGTCGAGGCGGCCTTACCCGCATGCCGCTGTTGACACTTAACTCAATTCTGAAAATGCGATCGCGACGGCAGCGATGGCCGCAGTTTCGGCCCGCAAGATTGTGTTGCCCAGAGAAGCGGAGATCCATCCCGCCTTCTGGAACAGTTGCAACTCGTCCTCAACCCAACCGCCTTCGGGGCCGATCGCCAGAGCGACCTCTCCTTCGGGGTGGGAAGCAAGCACATCGCGCAGCTCAACCTGTTCTTCCGACTCCGCCAGAACAATGCGCGAGGCAACGGTCGTTGCGTTCAACGCGTCCTGCAGTTCAACAGGCGCCGCAATCTCGGGCGGGACTGCGCGGCGTGACTGTTCGGCGGCTTGCAACGCGAGCTTGCGCCAGCGGTCGGCGCGTTTTGTTGCGGCCAAAGCCAGATGCGAGTCGGTTCGGCGGCAAATTACCGGCACGATCCGCGAGACCCCCAGCTCGGTGCATTTCTCGATCGCCCACTCCATGCGGTCGAACTTGAATATGGCCAGCACCAGTGTGAGGTTAGCCATGGGAGCCGCCTGCACTTGTTCGCCCAGTTCGAATTCGACTCGGCTTTCCTGCACGGTCGCTATCCGTCCGCGCCGTACGACTCCACCGGCCGAGATGTCGAATTCTTGTCCTACACGAGCGCGCAAAACGCGGACGAGATGATCAGCATGCGCGCCGGTGATAGCGGCCTGGTTAGCTGAGAATTCTTCGGCGATCCATCGGCGTCGGGTCATGAGGGACAGTTACATCTTGGGAACGCATCCCAAGCTATCCGAACATGTCTTTCATCTTGCCGAGCAAGGAGCGTAGCAAAGGCTGGTTGTCGACTTTAGAAAGAGCGTCGAGTTCCTGCAGCAACTCTTTCTGGCGCTTGTTGATCTTGGTCGGAACCTGCACCCGAACCTCGACGTACAAATCGCCCTTGCCGTGTCCGTTCAGCACCGGCACACCTTTGTGGCGGATGCGAAACACGGCGCCGGGTTGAGTGCCGTCGGGAATCTTTAAGGTGTGCTCGCCTTCCATGGTGGGCACGCGAATCTCCGCGCCCATTGCGGCTTGCGCGACCGAGATCGGAACCACGCAGTGCAAATCATTGCCTTCGCGCGCGAAGAAGGCATGCTCCTTCACATGCAACACCACGTACAAGTCCCCGGCGGGACCTCCGAATGCGCCGACTTCGCCTCCGCCAGAAAAGCGAATGCGCGTTCCGTCCTCCACCCCTGCAGGAACTTTAGCGTCGACAATGCGCTGCCGCAGAAGGCGCCCTTCGCCCTTGCACTTCGGGCATGGATCCGTAATAACGCTGCCCGTCCCCTGACAGGCGGGACAAGTGCGCGCGATGCTGAAGAATCCCTGCTGGTAACGCACCTGGCCGCGGCCGCCGCAGGAGCGGCAAGTCGTTGGTCCTTTGCCGGGCGCCGAACCCGATCCGCGGCAATCTTCGCAAGCCTCGTGACGGCGAACCGTGACCTTCGACTCGGTACCGAAAAACGCCTCTTCGAACTCGAGAGTCAGATCCTCGCGCAGATCGGCGCCGCGCTGCACCCGGCTGCGGCTCCCGCCTCGGCCGCCACCACCGAACATGTCGCCAAATCCGAAGAACTCTCCGAAAATGTCGCTGAAGTCCTGAAACACAGTCGGGTCGAAGCCCGCTCCCTGCCCGGAGCCTCCGCCCAGTCCGGCGTGACCGTAGCGGTCGTAAACCGCGCGCTTGTCGGTATCGGCGAGCACGGCATAAGCTTCGCTGACTTCCTTGAATTTTTCTTCCGCACTGGGATTGTTGGGATTGCGGTCGGGATGAAACTGCAGCGCGAGCTTGCGATAAGCGCTCTTGAGCTCCACTTCCGTGACAGTGCGAGTCACTCCCAACACCTCGTAATAATCGCGCTTCGCGTTCGTCGTCAGAAAAACCTTCCTTCAATGGACAATCCAAATACCTCAGTGGCTAAGGCCTGCTCCTACTAAGCGCCGGGCAATAGCAGCGCTGGAAGCGCTGCGCCACCAAAGACAAAGCCTAGAGTATCTAATTTCAGGGATTCTTTGCGACCTTGACCATGGCCGGGCGCAGCAGGCGGTCTTTGAACTTGTAGCCGCGCTGCAATTCCTCGAGTACTTCGTGGTCAGCCGCGTCTGAGGTTTCTACCATTTCGATCGCCTCATGCACATGAGGATCAAACGGCTCGCCCTTGGCGGGAATGGCGCGCACCCCGATTTTCCCGAGCGCATCCTGCAACTGCTTGTAGATGAGTTCCACGCCGCTGCGGAAATCGCCCGGCTCCGACTTAACCTGCAATGCACGCCCGAAGCTGTCGATGACCGGCAGCAGCGGCTTGATCGCGTCGGCCGCTGCGTACTCGCGGAAATCCTGCTGCTCTTTGACAGCGCGTTTTCGAGCGTTGTCGAATTCGGCTTGCGCCCGCGCCAGGCGGTCGAGCAAGGAATCGCGCTCCGCCTTCAGTTTCTGCAGTTCTGCCGCAGGACCGTTGATTTCAGCCGCAACTCCACTGACAGCCGATTCCGAGGGGCGTTCATCGCCGTCCGCAGGAGGAAGTTCGTGTTCCAGATCGAGTCCCGCCATTTCCGTTTCCGATTTTCCGTTTGCTTTCTTCATAACAGCGTGTTCACTACTCCGATTCATTCAGGATCTTGTCAAACAACCGCGCGATGTAGGAGACCGCGGTGATGGTGTGCTGATAATCCATGCGCGTAGGACCGATGACCGCCAGCGAACCCATCACTTCGTTGCCGGCGTGCGCGGGCGCTCCGATCAAAACAAAATTCTGCATCGACGGCAGGGCCTGGTCGAGCCCGATAACGACTCGGACGGCCTCCTGCTTCACGTCGAGATACGCGCCCAGCAGTTGCACGACCTTTTCTTTTTCCTCGAGCGTCTTGAGCATCTCCTGCAACCGCTCCCGGTCCTGCTCGCCCGCGACCAGATTGGCCGCGCCTTCGACGAACACGACCTGCGATCCCTGTTCAGCCGCCAGCGCACCTTGTTTGTAAAGTTGCTCAATCGAGTTCATCAGGCGGTCGTATTCGCTGTGCTCCTGTTCCAGTCGGCGCTCGAGTTCCGCGCGCATCGATTCCATGGTCCAGCCGCGGAAATTTTCGTTGATGTAGCGGGCCGCCAGGTCCAGTTCCGATTGCGACAAATCAAGACGTAGCACGCGGTCGCGCACCAGGCCGGAACGGGTAACCAGCACGGCCAATACTTTCTGTTCTCCGAGCCGCGAGAAATAAACATGCTCCAGCGCATTCTTCGGACCGCTCGTAGCGACGGTTACACCCACGTTGCGGGAAATCAGCGAGAGCACGTGCGAAGTCCGCTCCATGAACTCCTGCACGTCGGTGATGCCGGCCAGCGAATCAGAAATCATCGTCTCTTCCTGCGGCGCCAGCCGCGCGGTGCCCGAGATCTGCTCGACGTAATAGCGATACGCCTCAGTCGTCGGGACGCGCCCGGCAGAGGCATGCGGCTGTTCGAGGAAGCCGGCGTCGGACAGGTCGGCCATCACGTTGCGAATCGAGGCCGGGCTCAGCCCTTCGCGGTTCGACCGCGCCAGCGTGCGCGAACCAACCGGCTCACCCGTGGAGATGAACGTCTCCACCAGCGCAGTCAGAATTTCGCGTTCGCGATTCCCGATATTAGGGTCAGCAGGCATACGCAGTAATGTCAGCCAATTATGTCAGTTCTCTCAGTCCGTGCGGCGCCAGCCGGGGTAAGAAACCGCTTCCAATTCATTTTACCTAACTATTTTAGATGCAGGAGCTTGCCTTTTGGATGAAAGTTGCGGCTCGGCCAGATTCCAGAAATGAGGCGAGGACTCTCAAGGCGACCAGGGACAAAGCACTCGCGCGCGAAATGAGGCAATCGCAATTTATAGCCAAGAATCCACGGCTAATTGGTAGGATGGCGATGGATGGCGAAGACGCTCATTCTGTCTCCGCGATACACACCTGATTCGATAGCGCTGAGGAATGCCGCTCTCGAATTGGGATGGGGCGTGGAGCGGCTACAAACATGGCGGCCGCCAG
The DNA here is from genome assembly GCA_049512555.1 of Candidatus Sulfotelmatobacter sp. Taxonomy (GTDB): domain Bacteria; phylum Acidobacteriota; class Terriglobia; order Terriglobales; family Acidobacteriaceae; genus Sulfotelmatobacter. The sequence goes on from JBEKWZ010000113.1 coordinate 6,000, forward strand.
TTCAGCTTGCTGACCGCGACGTCGTTCCGTATGGAGAGCCGCTCTTTGCGGCCGTGGTCGCCGATTCATTGCAGCTTGCGCTTATTGAGCCACGGCTCTCATGGGTTGCAGAGATACCTGCAGAGTTCAGACAACGTGAGATTCGATTTACCGATCTTGCTGCGGCTAGAGTGCTAGAAAACCCTGCATTCGTGAAGCCCGCCGACGACAAATGCTTTCAGGCAAGGGTATACGCAACAGGGCGTGCGCTTCCTGCGGCCGATTCCCTCGGCGCGATGAGTCCGGTACTGGTGTCTGAAACCGTGTTGTGGGAGAGCGAATTCCGTTGCTTTGTGCTGGAAGGGCGAGTTGCCACGCTATCAATCTATTCGCGCAATGGAGACGTTGTGGAAACAGAAGATGGGAATTGGCCTGCCTCACCATCCGAGTCGGAACAGGCGCTAGACTTTGCGAGCCGTGTGCTCCAGGACACCCGGATCACCTTTCCGCCAGCTGCTGTTCTAGATGTTGGAGTGATTAGAGATCGAGGGTGGGCCGTTGTTGAGGCCAACGCCTGCTGGGGAGCTGGAATCTACGGATGTGATCCGCGATTGGTTCTGGAGACTCTCTCCAGAGCCTGCGTCAAAAGAACGGCGTTAATGGAGGCAGACCGCCAGTGGGTCTTCGCAAGGGCAAATGCCGTGGTTTAGATAGAGATTATTCCGCCGCGGAATCACCCTGCTCTCGGAATCTCTTCCCATGAAATCCAGTCCACATATCGCAGTCATCGGCGCCGGAGCCTTCGGCGGTTGGACTGCGCTCCATCTTCTGGAGCGCGGCGCCCGAGTCACGCTGCTCGACGCCTGGGGTCCGGGGAATTCGCGAGCATCTTCAGGCGGGGAGACGCGGGTCATGCGCGGGACCTACGGCCCCGATCAGCCTTACACGGAGATGGCAGCCCGCGCCCTCAAGCTCTGGGCAAAGTATGAGCGGCGATGGAAGCGGCAGTTTCTCCATCGCACCGGCGTGCTGTGGATGGCGTCGGCCCCGGGGCGCAATAACGATGACGCCTTCGAGCGCGGATCGGTCGAGGCGCTGCGCGCGGCGAAGATCAAGTTTCAGCAACTGTCAACGCCGCAGATGAAAAAACGCTGGCCGCAGGTTAACTTCGAAGGGATCGAGTGGGGAATCTTCGAGCCCGATTGTGGTTATCTAGATGCCCGCACAAGCTGTCAAGCCGTCGTCGAAGCGTTCGTTGCGGCAGGAGGCAGGTACCGGCAGGCAGCCGTGCTTGCCGACGCCTTGGAAGACGGCCTTCTTTTCGGAAGAGCGCCCCTTCTTTGTGGAAGAGCCGCCCTTCCTGGTGGAAGAGCGGCCCTTCAGGGCCGCGTAAACCGGGTGAAATCCGAGCGGGCTTTAGCCCCTGTGGTTGCTCCTTCAGGAGACCGATCTTCCCCACAATCTCTCAAAGCTGATGTCTATATCTTCGCCTGCGGCCCCTGGCTCAGCCAACTATTCCCGCAAGCTATCGGCAATTTAGTAAAGCCCACCAAGCAAGACATCTTCTTCTTCGGGCCACCTGCTGGAGACGATCGCTTCAGCGACGCTCACCTCCCCGTCTGGGCCGATCACCGCGGACGCTTCCGCTACGGCATTCCGGGCGCCATCTCAGGTGACGCCCGCCGCGGATTTAAAATCGCCGACGACACGCGTGGGCCGGCGTTCGATCCCACCGACGGCGAGCGCGTAGTCAGTTTCATCCTCGACCGCCATCCGCAAAACGAAAATGTGTGGATCGTGGGCGGAGGCTCGGGCCATGGATTCAAGCACGGCCCCGCCGTCGGCGAGATGATGGCAAACTTGATTTTGAAAGACCGCAAGCCGGATGCGATTTTCCTGCTGGCGCGGTTCAAGAAAACGGAGCTGTAGAGACGTAGCTTGCTACGTCTGTGCTAACAGCATTCTGAATGATGGTGAGAGAGACGTTGCAAGCAACGTCTCTACAATTAGTTATTGAATCTGAATCACACTAGCCGGGGCGTTGGCCCTGATCTCCGCCGTGCGCGCCGCCACTCTCTGCGCGAACTCATAAATCGACTTGGCGTGCGGCGAGTTCTCGCCTTCCAGCACGACCGGCGTTCCGCCGTCCCCGGACTTGCGCACTTCCGGGTCGAGTGCAATGTTGCCCAGAAACGACACCCCAAACTGCGCCGCCATTTTTTCAGCGCCGCCGCGCGAGAAGATGTCCACCTCGTGCTGGCAGTGCGGGCAAGTGAAATAGCTCATGTTCTCGACCACGCCGACGACGTCGACTTTCATCTGACGAAACATTTCGATGGCCTTGCGCGCGTCCTGCAGCGAAACGTCGGACGGAGTCGAGACCACCACCGCGCCCGTCAGCGGCACGGTCTGCACCAGCGACAGCGCAATGTCCCCGGTGCCCGGCGGCAGATCAACAATCAGATAGTCGAGTTGTCCCCACTCCACCAGGCCCAGAAACTGCCGCATGATCTGGTGCAGCATGGGCCCGCGCCAGATGATGGGCTTGTCGCCAGGATTGAGAAACCCGACAGAAATCACTTTCAGGCCAAACGCTTGAATCGGCTCAATGCGGTTCTCACCAACCATGCGCGGCTGGGTGTTAACGCCCAGCATCAGCGGGACGTTCGGCCCATACACGTCCGCATCGAGCAGGCCCACTTTGTATCCCATCTTGACCAGAGCGACGGCTAGGTTCACCGCCAGCGTAGTCTTGCCCACGCCACCCTTTCCCGACCCAACGGCGATGATGGCGTCCACCCCCGGCAGCGGCTGCGGCCCCTGCGGCGTTGCTTGTCCATGCTGATGCGGCATATGTGAGCTCAAAGAATCACACTCCAAATAGAAACTGCGAAATTGAAGATGAGGCAGAACCCATGCTTGATTATACAGGCGCGGGATTGGAGCCCGTGCGGAGCGACTGGAGACGGGGAAGGGCACGACTTCAGTCGAGCCGCACGCGCCCTCCCTTTCTGTCATTCCGAACCGGTCTGAAAGACCGGTGAGGAACCTGCTTTCGGAAATTGGCACGAATATGCGTGACGAGTCAAAATAGGCTCGTATGCCGCGCTCGAAGACGGGTCTCCAAGGGAAAAACTCCAGTTCGCGTGCTTCGTTTTGAAAGGGCGCGGCTTCAAGCCGCGCCGTAAATAGCATCGAATCAATGCCGGCTTCAGCCGCTGAGAGAACTGCCTCCTCAGGGCCTGAAGGCCACCTCTATTTTTGGGATTCTTTCGGCGCGGCTTGAAGCCGCGCCCTTTCAAA
>JBEKWZ010000114.1:0-7729 GCA_049512555.1 Candidatus Sulfotelmatobacter sp.
TCATATCTGCGAGCATAGAAATAGGTCAGTCCAAGGACGGTATTGTAGATTGGCGAAAATGGATCGAGCTGCAAGGCTTTCTTCATTTCGGCGATCGCCGTCTCGGACTGTCCCTGCGGCACTAGATAAGACAACGCGTATCGAAAGTGGGTCTCGGCGTTATTCGGGTTCAGTTCGAGCGCCCGTTTGAACTCCTGCTCAGCGCCCACCCAGTCATATTCGAAATCGGCTTTTTCTGCTCCCAGAGCAGTGTGGGCCTCGGCAAGATCGTCGTCCAGCTCCAACGCTCTGGAGGCCGCTGCCTTGGCCTTTGGATCGAAGTCCTGTGGAGAGCGAATCGCGTTCGCGAGGTAGGAGTCGGCAAGCCCGGCATAGCCCTGTGCAAAGCCGGGATCTTTCTCGATGCAGCGTCGGAAATACTCCGTGCTCTTATCGATCTCAGCGTAGGTCCGCTGGTTCAGGTAAAACCGCCCCTTGAGGTAAAGCTCGTAGGCCTCTGGATTGGGAGAGTACTTGTTAGTCGACTGACCCCGATAAGGCGGCGCGAGTTTCACCTGAACCTGCTGCGCGATCGCTCTGCCCAACTCATTTTGTAGTGCGAGCAGGCCCCCGGTCTCGCGGTCATAATTGTGTGCCCACAGATGGACTTGATCCTTGACCCGAATCAGTTGCGCGCTGACGCGGGCGACACCGCCCTCCCGCCGGACGCTGCCCTCGAGGATGTAGTCCACTCCCAGTTCGCGCCCGATTTGGGCGATGGTCTTGTTGGTGTGTTTATAGGAAGCAGCCGAAGTTCGAGCGATCACACCGAGCCGCTCCGGGTTGAGTTCGCCCAAATCTGTGATCGTCTCTTCCGTTAGACCGTCGCTGAAATACTCCTGCTCCGGATCATTGCTTAGGTTGGCGAAGGGTAGCACAGCCAGCATGACTCGGCCTTGCACCGCTGCAGACCGCGACCGGGCGCGCAGGCGGAGCCCGAAAAAGACGGCGAGAGCGACGAACAGGACTGCCAGCGCAACAACCCATGGCCACAACCTCAACCAGCCCGGCCGCTCTTGGCGGGTCGAGAGAGGTGTAGAAGGTTCCTGAGGGATTGTGGTCGAGGATTCAACTTTCTTGCCACCACTTTCCTGGTCCCGAACCTCGGCCTTGGTGACCTCCGCAATAAACCGGTACCCTTTGCCCGTGACCGTCTGTACAAAGACGGGATTCTCAGGATCATCCCTTAGAACCTGGCGGATCTTCCGGATGGCGCCATTGATGCTGCTATCTGTATCGAGGAAGACGTCCTTACCCCAGATCTTTCCGATGATGTCTTCGCGGGCGACGAGTTGCCCTTTGCGGTCGACGAGCAGGAACAAGATGTCCAGGGGGATTCGCTCCAGCTTCAGAGCACGGCCGGCGCGGCGCAGTTCATAGGAATTGCGGTCCAGCTCCAGACCGTCTCCGAATTTCACGACGTCCGCGGCCATAGCGACACCACTTAGGGAAGAGGACACATTCTACAGGGAGTCTCTGCAAGGGTGACAACGACCATCTTTTCGGCGGGTTGCGGCCTCATGAAAAAAACAGCGAATCGTCAGGCGGGCTCCATTGCCAATCCTGCCGGCTTCCGTCAGTCTGGCGCTCGAACGGGACGACTGAGGTCTTCGGACCCAGAAATCAAAATTCGAGGAGACAAGAAAATGAACAGCTGGATTCGCAAAGGAACGCTGGCGGCAGCAGTAGCCGCCCTCACACTTGTGTCAGCATCCACGGCGCACGGAGCGGCGTGCTCCAACGCCTCGCTAAGTGGCAAGTACGGCCAAACCATTTCCGGGGAATTTCTGCCTGGACCGGGCGTCGTGCTAGCCCAAAATGGAGTCGCGATGACCGATTTCGACGGAAATGGAAAATTCACGCAGAAGGATTTCGTCGTGATTAACGGATCTCCCACGACATCTGATTTTGCGGCCGAAACAGGCACGTACAAGATCAACGCCGACTGCACGGGGACAGCGACCATTAACTACCCGGATGGGGGCTGGATTAATTTGAATCTCGTGGTTGTAAACCATGGGCATGAGTTCTATACCGTTGTGTCGGCTCTGAGCATGGGCGGAGGGCCGGTGCCAACGAACATCGGCAGTCACGGTGTGCGCGTTCGCGACGAGGATTGAGACTGAAACATTTTCTGGCCTTCGCCCCCGCGATGGTGCGTCGAGCAGCGCCCCATCGCTGGGGAAGGTCGCAACCAATTTTGTTTCATCCAACATCGAAGATGGCCGTGCACAAGCCCGAGGAGGATGGGGGGATCCGACTCGGGCTGAGCGGCCTCGGTCTTCGGCGTAAATCCGAGACGTACACTTTCCCCTTGACGGGCCCTCCGGCATTTTGTAACATCGTGGGAACAAGTTCGTCCTTCGGGGCGGACCTGAATTTCATGCAGAGTGGCTGAGGGACGAGCCCTGTGACGCCACGGCAACCGATCCGGGATCATATATCCCGGGTGCTTGGTGCCAACTCTCTCCTGGAAACAGGGAACATGGGATTCGGCAAGCGCGCTGTATTGGTATTCGCTTTCCGATAGCCTCTTTTCCTTTTCCTGGAAAAAGAGGCCTTTGCTTTTTAGGCCGCTTTTTCGAGGCTCGTCGTCAGCTATTCGCTCTGCGTTTTCGGAACTCGAGTTTACGGATTTCGAGTTTCCGGATTGAGAAAGCGAGTAGCTCCATGTCGAATTACGAACTGCGGTGCCGGGAATGCGGACGGAGCTGGGGAAACCAGCCCCGCTCCATCTGCGACGATTGTTTCTCTCCTCTGGAAATTGCCTACGACTACGACGCGCTGCGCGCATCCGTTAGCCGGGAGCAGATCGCCTCGCGGCCGCCGAACATGTGGCGCTACTCCGAACTGTTGCCCCTCCCCCAGGGGTTTGAATCGCGGCTGCCGGTCGGGTTTACTCCGCTGCTGCAGGCTCCACGGCTGGCTGAGAAGTTGACTGGAGCATTAACTGGAACGCCCGGCGCCGCGAAGAATCTCTACCTGAAGAATGACGCTGTCTGCCTGCCCACGCTGAGTTTTAAAGATCGCGTGGTCGCCGTCGCGATTTCGCAGGCGAAGGCGTTTGGATTCGACACCGTGTCGTGCTCCTCGACTGGAAATCTGGCCAACGCCGTCGCCGCGCATGCCGCCCGCGAGGGATTGAAAGCCTGGATTTTTATTCCTTCCGATCTTGAGCCCGCAAAAATTATTGGCACGAATGTGTTCGGCGCGAAAGTCGTGCGCATCGCCGGCAACTACGATCAGGTGAACCGGCTGTGCTCGCAGATCGCCGACGAACATCACTGGGGCTTCGTCAACGTCAACCTGCGGCCTTACTACGCCGAAGGCTCGAAGACGGTCGGATTTGAAATCGCTGAGCAACTCGGATGGCGTCTGCCCGATAACGTGGTCTGCCCGATGGCCGGCGGGTCACTGATCGTGAAGATCAAGAAGGCGTTCGATGAACTGGTCAAACTTGGTTTCGTCGAGGCGAAAGAAGTGAAATTCTTCGGGGCGCAAGCTACCGGATGTTCTCCGATCTCGACTGCGGTCAAGACCGGCAGTTCTGAGATCGAGCCGCAGAAGCCGTCGACCATCGCGCGCTCACTGGCCATCGGCAATCCGGCTGACGGACATTACGCGATCAAGTGCATCAAGGGCAGCGGGGGATGGAGCGAGGACGTCAGCGATCCCGAAGTCATCGACTCGATCAAGCTGCTGGCCGAGACGGAAGGCGTGTTCACCGAGACTGCTGGCGGCGTGACCGTCGGCTGCGCCGGCAAACTCTATCGGCAGGACCGGATTCTGCCCGAAGAAACTACTGTGCTCTGCATCACCGGGAACGGTTTGAAGACTACCGACGTGCTGGCCGGCGTGTATGAGACGGAACGGCCGATCGCTCCGAAGCTGACGGAGTTCGAAGCGTATCTGCAGCAGACGCTGAAAACGGCTGGGGCTCCGGCAGAAGTTCCCGGCGTTGCCGCCGAAGCCGCTGGCGTGGGAGTGTAACGATGCCGATTACCGTACAGATTCCGACTGCACTGCGACGTCATACCGCGGGAGTTGGTTCGATCACGTGCGCGGCGTCGAATCTAACTGACCTGTTCTCCGTGCTCGACGAAAAGTTTCCCAGCCTGAAGCCGCACCTGCGCGACGACCAGGGCCAGGTCCGCCGCTTCCTGAATATTTATGTGAATGAAGAAGACATCCGCTTCCTCGGCGGACCGACTTACGCGTTTCAGGAAGGCGACGAAGTTCTGCTTGTACCCTCGATAGCCGGCGGGGCTGATTAGCGGCACAGTAACTTTAGTGAATGGGGTAAGTTGCATCGCTCGGCGCGTGGCCGTCGATCTTGATTACCTTCACCGAATCCCGCACGTCGGTCAACGGCACGACTGCGATCGCTCCCGGCGATTCCGCAACCAGGCTCAAAGCGATGCCACTGGAAGGCATGGCCGCCGGCGCGACCGCGGCTTCTCCCGCGCTGGTCCTCTCCAGCCAGTACTTTTTGTAGGCGGAATCATTCATATCCACCATGCGCAGCGCGGCCTCGCGCTCCGGAGTTCCGCCGTTGGGCAGCAGCACCACAATCTTTTGCGAGCCTTTCCAGTACTCCCGCTTTCCTAGCAGGATCGCGCGCAATTCCTCGCTGCTCAGATTGCTTACCGGATTGTCCTTGTTCACGATGACCGCCAGCGCGTTCAAATTCTGCGACTGGCCGCCCTCCACTTCAATGTCTTCCATGCGGTTCACGAAAATAAGCGCGCTTACGGGCTTGCCGTTGGCGTCGAGGTGAATGCCGCTGACCCCGCGCACGTGCACCGTGGCTCCAACCAGCTTCTGGGCGGCGGCGCTGCTCTTGGTGGGAACTACCACCAGCGCCGAGGCCTTTCCGTCGGCGATGCGGAAACAAATCCGTTTCCAGGATTGATCGCACGCCCACAACACACCGCGGGTCTCGATGAAGTGGCTATCGGCCTTCAGGGCGTCCAGGTCGGAAACGCTGCGATGCTCGGCCGCCGGCAGCACTCCTTGGCCCAACACATGGATTGTCGGTTGGGCGAGAACCGTTCCCACATCTCCGGGGCCGGTGACCGCGTCCACGCGCAGACGACTGCCCGCTGGAAACGACGTGTTCATGCCATGGGTATTGACGTAAATTGCTCCAGTCGCATCGGCCAAGAACAGAAGGCCCCATTCCGGATCGGAATAAGTGGCGATGCCTTCCAGTTGCACGGGATAGGCGTTGCGCGCCTCAACGTTGCTCAACTCCCGGACTTCACGAACGGTTCGCAGTGTAGGATGCGCGGACGGCGCTTGCGCAGACGCGCTTACTGAGGCGACGGAGAGCGCCAGAATGCACAGCGCTGAAGCACGGGTCGGCGAGAGATGGTGATTCTTCACAACTTTCTCCTAAAGATTCGAATGCCAGGAGGGCGTTCAATGTTTTAGCGAACCGGCCAGGTAGTTAAATTGCTGTTACGTGAGACTTGAGCGCCAGGAAAATCTTGGGGGGTAGCGTGGTTGTAAACGTTTACGTAACCCGCTGCAAGTCACCATGGTAACGACGGAAGACGAGAGCCCACCGTGGCTCATGAGCCTGCGGGTGCAATTTTCAGGTTGCCGAAAATGCTTCTAGTACGGATCCGCCGGCGCTGTAACAGTTCCTGTCGACAGGTGCAATTCCTTTGTGCGGTCGATCACCCACTGCGGAAACACCGGACCATCCGGCGGAATCTTGCCTTGGGTGATCGCCCAGTGGGAGATCCAGTCCGTCCCTCCTTCGCCGACGTAGGTATCGGGCAGGCTGTAAGCCGCGTCTGAGAGTGCGTCTTCGAGGGTGATGAAGCGATAGCCGCGCTTGCGCAGAACCTCCAGCAGTTCGCCGATGTGGTCGGCCTCCAGGTTGCTGGCGTGCAGGAGCAAAATCTGTTTCGGCTCGTACCCGACAATCTTGGCCGAAAGCTGCTCCTCGTAAGCGAAGACCGCGTCGTGGTGGGCGAGATAATCTTTCACGATGCGCTGCTGCAAATCTGTGTCGCCGCGTTTCTTGGCGTCTTCGTAGAGGCCGGCGAACATCCAGTCCCAGCCGTCGAGAGTGATGGGAGCAATGCGGTATCCGCGGTCCACGAGAAACGCTTCGGCCTGGCGGCGCGTCTGCAGGTCGCGGCCAGTATCGAGATAGGGATGGCGGAAATAGCGCAGCTTCATCTTGCGCGGCGCCAGAAGGATACGGGTCACGCTCTCGCCCTGAATCACCTGGTCTTCCCACGCTTTCAATCCCACCTGGTTGAGCGACGCGTGATTGAAGGTGTGATTGCCGAGCTCGAAACCGTAGTCGAGCCACATCTGGAGAACCTTGATGCGCTCGTCCACCTGTCCGGGCTGGTAGAGTTTTCTCTCGTTGACGAAGCCGACTACGGGGATCTTCTGATCGCGCAGCGTAGTGAGCAACTTCGTGGTCATCGCGGTGATGTCAGCCGCGGGCAGGCGGTCGGCCATGCCGCCGGGAAGATCGTCAATGGTCACGGCGACCTGGCGGTCGGGTGGTTTGGCAGACTGGCCGATGGTAGGCAGAGACGAAAGGGAAGTAAGGCACGCGACGGCGAGCAAGATTGACAGCTGTTTCATTCGAAGAGCCCTCGGGACCGGAAGAACAGAACAGGTATTAGAACACGAGCGGGCCTGAAGTTCTGGCTGCTGTCGTTGTTTCCGAAAAAAGGTTGTGGATCTCACAGCGAGATGTATAATCTAACTAACTGGTTAATTAACCATGGTCCGACCGATCCAACGCGAGCAACTGCACCAACGCCGCCAGGAACTTCGTGAGCGTCGCACCCAGATGCGCCAGCAGCGGCACGAGTTTCCCCGCATGGGTACTCGCGGCCAGCCGGAGGAGAGTCGCGCGGCCATCCTGCAGGCGGCCGCGCAGGAGTTCGCCGAGCACGGCATTGCCGGGGCCCGCACTGACGCCATTGCCCGCGAAGCTCGCGTCAACAAGGCGCTGCTCTATTACTACTTCAAAGACAAAGAAACGCTCTACGGCGCTGTGCTTGACGATGCGTTTGCCGGCCTGAAGACGACCGTGTTTCGCGTGCTCGACGGCGACCTGCCGCCACGCGAAAAGATGATGGCCTACGCCGGGGCCTATTTCGATTTCATCGCCTCAAACCAGCTCTATCCGCGGCTCATGCAGAGCGAGATGATGCGCGCGCGCGAGGGTCACTCGCAGCACATCGACAAAGTGATCAAAAACTATATCCAGCCGATCTTCGCTCGGGTCAGCGAACTGATGCGCAAGGGAATTGCGGACGGTGAATTTCGGCCGGTGAACCCCGTGCACTTCGTGCCCTCGATGGTCGCGATGATTGTTTTCTATTTCAGCAGCGCCCCCATGATGCAGAAGATTGTCGGCTTCAATCCTCTAACCCCGGAGCGGATCGCGGAGCGGCGTGCCGCCGTGCTCGATTTCATTTCCGCCGCGCTCTTTCGTCAGGAAGGCGGTCGTCAGGAGCGCAGCCGCCCAGACCGTATTCGTCCAGAACGCCACGCCACGCAAGGAGCACGCCCATGAGCGCGCGTAACCGTTTCATGATCCTTCTCGGAATCATCTTCGCGATTGCCGCGACTTACTATTATTTTTCCACCGACCACTCGCGCGATCTGGTGCTGATTGGTACGGTTGACGCCAATCAAGTGATCGTCAGCG
>JBEKWZ010000115.1:0-7721 GCA_049512555.1 Candidatus Sulfotelmatobacter sp.
AGAACGAAACCAACCGTCACCGCCTGTTCAACACTCCCGACAGCGGCTGGTGCAAGAAGGACGGCATCAACGACTGCATCGTCGACGGCGTAAAACAAGCGGTTTCGGCCGAGTCTGCAGGTACCAAGGCGGCCGTTCATTACGCGATGAATATCGGCGCGGGGGAAACCGTAAGCGTCCGGCTGCGTCTCACCAACGTCGACTTCACCCGCCAGCCAACTTCCTCTTTCAACAATTTCGACGGCCTCTTCGCCACTCGCAAACAGGAAGCCGACGATTTCTACGACACGATTATTCCGCATGACCTTTCCCCCGACGCCAAGAACGTAATGCGCCAGGGCTTCGCCGGCCTCTTGTGGTCGAAACAGTTCTACCACTACGTCGTAAAGCAGTGGCTGCAAGGCGACCCCGGCCACCCTCCGCCCCCGCCGGAACGAGCGCAAGGCCGAAATCACGACTGGCCTCACCTTTACAACGCCGACGTGATCTCAATGCCCGACAAGTGGGAGTATCCCTGGTATGCCGCGTGGGACTTGGCGTTCCACTGCGTTTCCCTGGCCTTGGTCGATCCTGATTTTGCCAAGGAGCAGCTTGTGCTCCTGCTGCGTGAGTGGTACATGCATCCCAACGGCCAGTTCCCGGCCTACGAATGGGCTCTCGGAGATGTGAATCCCCCGGTACACGCCTGGGCGGCGTGGCGCGTCTACAAGATCGACAAAAAGCGCCACGGCCGCGGAGACCGCGAGTTTCTGGTACGCGTGTTCCACAAACTGCTGTTGAATTTCACCTGGTGGGTCAACCGCAAAGACGCCGAGGGCATGAACATTTTTCAGGGCGGCTTTCTCGGACTCGACAACATAGGAGTCTTCAACCGCAGCGATCCACTCCCGACTGGCGGGCACATCGAGCAATCCGACGGCACCAGCTGGATGGCCATGTACACGCTCAACTTGCTCGCCATTGCCATGGAGCTGGCCACGCAGGATCCCGCTTACGAAGATGTCGCCAGCAAATTCTGGGAGCATTTCATCTACATCGCCTACGCCATGAATCATCTCGGCCACGATGGCAAGGGCCTGTGGGACGGCGAAGACGGCTTTTTCTACGACGTCATCAAATTCCCCGACGGGAGCAGTTTTCCCGTCAAGATTCGCTCCATGGTCGGGTTGATCCCGTTGTTCGCAGTCGAAACCTTGGAGCCCGGATTACTCGATCGTCTTCCCGGCTTCAAGCGCCGCATGGAGTGGTTCATCGACAACCGCCCGGACCTCACCGCGAACGTGGCGTCCATGCGGACGTCAGGACTGGGCGAAAGACGCTTGCTCTCGATCGTCGATGCCGGCCAACTCCAGCGCATGTTGCAGATCATGCTCGATGAGCAGGAATTTCTCTCGCCCCACGGCGTTCGTGCCCTCTCGCTTTACCACCGCGATCATCCGTTCGTGATTTCTTTCGACGGCAAGGAGCATCGCGTGGACTACGAGCCCGGCGAATCTACCACGGGACTGTTCGGCGGAAATTCCAATTGGCGCGGGCCAGTCTGGTTTCCGGTGAACTATCTGTTAATTGAGTCGCTGCAGAAGTTCCACCACTATTTCGGCGACGACCTCAAAGTAGAATTCCCCTCGCACTCCGGCAAAATGCTCACTCTTTCAGAAGTTGCCGCGCAAATCTCGCACCGGTTGACAGGAATATTCCTGCGCGACGACCACGGGAACCGCCCGGTCAACGGAGGCACGCCACAATTTCGCATCGATCCCAACTGGAGCGATCTGATTCTCTTCTACGAATATTTTCACGGTGACACGGGCCAGGGCCTAGGGGCAAGCCATCAGACAGGCTGGACCGCCTTGGTCGCGAAGTTGCTTCAGCAGACTGGCCAGTCTCGCAAGCCCGTGGTGGGATCGGAGAGCAGCCGCCTTAAGTAGCCGATTTATTCGCCGCTGCCGCCGTAGCCCGACGCAGCAGATCAGGGGCCTTCATGCGCCGGCAGTATTCATCAAACTCCGGGCGCGGTCCTCGCCAGCGAAGCTCCTCAACCGCATCGAAGATCGGCGCATCGAGTCGTAGCGTTGCCAGCCTGCGAAACAGCAAAGCATCATTCCACGCCCCGAACAACGATTCCGACAACCCGCGCGCCTTACGAATCGACGTATGCCACCCCCGCCAATCTTTCGGAATGTCCTCAAGATGCGGATAATGAGACAAGACCGAAGCGGCAGCTTTTTGTCCCCACCCACTCACGCCCGGAAAGCCATCGGCACTGTCGCCAACCACAGCGAGATAATCCGGAATCGATTGCGGCCCGACGCCAAACTTAGCGACGACACCGGCCTCATCGCGCACAATGTTCTGCCTGCGATCCAACTGAACCACGCGCGTGCCCACCACACTCTGGCTGAGATCCTTATCCGGCGTACAGATGAAAACTCTCCCGACGCCGTCATTCCCCGCACCTTTCGCCGCGGCCGAGGCAAGCGCGTCATCCGCCTCGAACTCAACCATCGGCCACACCACCACGCCCATGGCTTCCAGCGCTTCCTCGAGAATCGGAAACTGCGAGAGCAACTCTGGATCTACGCCTTCGCTGGTTTTATAGCCCGGATATAAATCGTTGCGGAACGACTCAACAACATGGTCGGTTGCAACTCCGAGGTGAGTCGCATCCCGCTCGATCATGGATAGAACAGAAGTGAGCACACCGCGCACCGCACCAATTTCCTGACCATTTAAATCTTTCGCCGCAGGCACCGCGAAAAAATGGCGGAACAATTCATAAGTCCCGTCGATCAGGTACACATCCATGCGGCTAGCCCGGCGCCGTCGCCAGCGGCAGCCACACTTGAAAGCGCGTATCTCCTGGCTTGGAACGAACCTGAATGTTGCCGCGATGTTTTTTCACGATGCGCTGCACCGTGTCGAGCCCGAGCCCAGTTCCCTCACCGACGCCCTTGGTCGTGAAGAACGGTTCAAAAATGTGGGGCTCGATCTCCGGCGAAATTCCGGGCCCATTGTCGGCAATTTCCACCACCACGCAATCGTCCTCGCGATACGTGCGCACTCGCAACTCGCCTTTTCCGCCCATCGCGTCAATCGCGTTGTCGATGATGTTGGTCCACACCTGATTCAGTTCGCTCCCGAAAGAATTTACCAGCAGAGGAATTTTCTGGTAATCGCGCTGCACCGTTACCCCGTGCTTCAGCTTGTGATTCAGGATGGTCAGCGTGGTCTCAAGCGTCTTTACGATGTCCACATTCTGCACCGGCGCCTGGTCCATGAACGTGTATTCCTTGATCGCACTCACCAGATCGGAGATTCGCGTAGCGCTGCTTTCAATCTGGTTCAACAGGTCGGCGATCTCCACCGACGACGAAATCCTCAACAGCGCCGCCCGGGCCGTACCCGCATCGAGCGAGGCGAACAGTTGTTCCAGCAATTCCGGCTTGAAATTCTTGCGGGCCAAATCGGCGGCAAGCTGCCACAAATCGTTTTGACCGTGACTGCGCAGCAAGGAGTCGAGCTGATCCTCGAGATCGCTGGCTGCGAGCGCGTCGAGTGGGGGCCCGTCCGCTTGCACCAGCGATGCCTCCAACTTTTCTATTTCCGCTTTCTGTGCCGCGGTTAAGTCTCGCCGGCCCAGCTCAAGGCTGGCGTCGCGCACTCGCTTCAGAATAGTTCGCAACTGGCTGGTCGCTCGTTTCGCGGCCGACGCGGGATTGTTCAGCTCGTGCGCCAGACCCGCCGAGAGTTTACCCAGCCCGGCCAGGCGGTCGCGTTGCTGCTCCATACGGGTGACTTCGCGGATCCGGTCCGACATCAATCCCACCAGCCGCTTAGTCAACTCCGGCATTTTCTGTACAAGCTCAGGAAAAAGCGAAGCAGAAAATCGCAGGGCGTAGCTGTCCGACTCGGCACGCCCGCTCACAGTGAACTGCTTCATCCTCGAAAACGGTAGCACTCCGGTAACGTCGCCCGGTTCCAGGTCGAAGGTAACGGTTTCGCCCCCAATTTCGCCACGCCCTTCCAGGTGACCCTCAAGAATCACGAACATCGCGTCCGCAGGGTCACCTTGGCGCGCGTAGAACTCGCCCGCCTTGAGATGCAGTTCTTCCGATTGACTGAGAAACCACGTGATCTGGTCCTCCGGCAATCCTTCAAACACTGGAACGCGACGCAGCAGCTCCAACGTTTCGCTCATTTATACCTTGCTCAAATATTGATGGATGAATTGCACCGCGACCGAGCCCTCGCCTACTCCGGAGGCCACGCGTTTGACCGAACCATGACGCACGTCGCCCACCGCAAAGATACCCGGGACGCTCGTCTCCAGAAGAAAAGGATCGCGCTCCAGCGCCCAACCTTTCGGACGCTCTCCACCTTGCATCGCATCCGGACCGGTTAGAAGAAATCCACGTTCGTCCCGCTCGATCGTCCCGCCCAGCCAGTCGGTTCGCGGCAAGGCGCCAATGAAAATGAACATAGCATTGGCCGGCACCCGCTCCACTTTAGTAGTGTCCGAGCAAAGCACCGAAATTTCTTCCAGGTGCGTGTCGCCATGAACCTCGGCGACGCTGGCGTGAGTCCACAGCTGAATGTTCGGAGTCTCTTTAATCTGGTCGATCAAATATTGCGACATCGTGCTGGCCAACGAATCTCCCCGAACCAGCATCACGACGCGCTCCGCGTACTTGGCAAAATTCATAGCCGCCTGGCCCGCAGAATTGGCGCCACCCACCACGTAAACAATTTCTCCCTTGCACGACAGTGCTTCGGTGGCGCCGCCGCCGTAGTAAACGCCCGCGCCCTGCAACTGTTGTATCCCGGGAGCTTCCAGTCTGCGCCACTGCACTCCGGTCGCAATCATCAAGGCGTGACAGGATATCTCGTTGCCATCGGCCAACTTCATGATCCGGTAAGGCCCCTCAGTCCGCACGCCGATCGCTTCCTGCGGCGCCAGAAGCTCCACTCCAAAACGCTTCGCCTGCACCACGGCACGGCGCGCAAGATCACCTCCGCTCAGCCCGCTGGGAAATCCCAGATAGTTCTCGATCCGCGAACTCATTCCGGCCTGGCCGCCCGGAGCTTCCCGCTCCACGATCACCGTGTGCAACCCCTCCGAAGCGCCGTAAACCGCAGCCGCCAGTCCCGCCGGCCCTCCACCCACAATGGCCAAGTCGTAAAAGCTAGTCTCAGCGTGGGTCCGGAATCCCACCTTCTGCGCCACTTCTGCCGGAGCGCTGTTCAGCAGTTTCGTTCCATCCGTGAACAATACAACCGGAAGCTCAGCCGCATCCGGCCCCAAGGCTTCGAGCAGGCGCTTGGTCTCCGGATCATTGGCCGAGCCCTCCACGTCGATCCACTGGTAAGGAACGTGACTACGTGCCAGAAAATCCCGCAGTTCATAGCATTTCGGGGACCATCGCGTGCCCAATACCCGAATCCCCTGAAACGCAGGACGGTACGACGCTTGCCAATCATCGAGCAGATCGTCCAATTGCGGATAAAGATGTTCAGTCGGAGGGTCCCACGGCTTCATGAAGAAATAGTCGAGGCTGGCCTGGTTGATCGCGCTGATCGCCGCGTTGGTATCGGCATAAGCGGTCAGCAGAGCCCGCTTGGCATCAGGAAAAATTTGCCGCGCTTCCTGCAGAAACGTGACGCCATCCATGTGCGGCATGCGCTGATCCACCAGCAACAGCGCCACGCCGTCGTTACGAAGCTTCAGCGCCTTCAGCAGGCCCAGCGCCGCTTCCGGCGAGTCGCTGCTGACCACGCGATACTCGGCGCCATACTGCGAGCGCAAGTCGCGCTCAATCGCCCGCAAAACATCGGGATCGTCGTCCACCGTCAACAGGATCGGCTTCGCCATGTTTTCTCTAAGATGTTCTCTTTAAGATGATCGCCTCTGCCCCGAACAAAATGATTAGATACAGAAACCGTCTTTCGGTTGCAGTATCATCCTCCGGCGCCGATCATGCCCCAATTTCGCCTGCTTCCATTTCGTCGACATAACACCAAATCCACGATTCTCCCGGCTCAATGGAGCGTATCAACGGATGTTTCGTTCTATGGAAATGTTTAGTGGCGTGCTTGTTCTTCGACGAGTCACAACAACCCACGTGCCCGCAAATCAGGCACATGCGCAAGTGCACCCACGTGTCGCCCATTTTTATGCACTCCTCGCAAACCTGCGTGTCCGTCTCGGTGAATTTGATCTCTTTCAAGTGTGTGCATTTGGTCGCCATCAGTTCCTCCAGAAACATGTCAATTTCGGGCCCAGTGACCTAAGTCATGTAACGAAAGGGCACAATCACAGTGAAGAGCCGCATCTTTCGCCGATGATATTTGTGGAGGTCTTCATCCGTGTTTCGGCTCGATTATCTTTCTTGTGTGTTAACCATCGCCTCCACCATTCTTGTGGGGCGGCGCTGCTGGGAAGGCTGGGCGCTGGCTGGCGTGAATAGCGTCGTCGTGTGCGTCATCGGATTCAAAACCGCCCAAATGGGTTTCATTCCTGCCAACGTATTTTGCCTCGTCATGAGCGCCGTAAATCTGCACGCGTGGCGCAAGCCGGGAGCCTCCTAAAGACGCAGCCCCCGAAACACACGCATCATTCTGCAATCAGCAGGTTCTCGGCAAACGGCCACTGCTCGTCGATCCATTGGGTTTCGCAGCGGAAACCGGCCTGGCCTGCCGTCTCCACAATCTCCTCCATCGAGTACTTGTGGCTGCTTTCAGTCCATATCGTCTCGCCCTCGAGAAATTCAACCACCACTTCCGCCGCCGGAATGCTCACGCTTTGCCGCCGCTTCGACTGCAAATGCATTTCAACACTCCGCGTCTCGCGATTGATCCTCGCCACATGCGTGAACTGCCGTAAGTCGAAGTCAGCATCGAGCTCGCGATTCACACGCGCGAGCAGGTTCAGATTAAACGCAGCCGTCACTCCCAATTCGTCGTCATAAGCCCGCAGCAGTTGCGCGCTGGATTTTTCCAGGTCCGTTCCCAGCAGCAAAGAGTCCCCCGGCTCAAGAATGCGCCGGACTTCGGCCAGGAACTTCATCCCCGCGGGGCGATCGAAGTTGCCAATTGTGCTCCCTAGGAACAGCACAAACAAGTGCTGGCCGCTCTTGCGGTACGCGGCAACCTCCAGCAACCCATCCAGGTATTCGCGCTCAAAACCCACTATGCTGATCGCGTCAATGTCGCTTAGCTCGCGTTCGCACATGACCAAAGCCGAGCGCGATATTTCCACCGGATAATAAGACGTGCGCTGACGCCGGCAAAACGCCTCCAGCAGCCAGCGCGTCTTTTTCCCGCTGCCACTACCCAGTTCCGCCACGGCAACCGGCCCCGCCAACCGGTCGACGATCTCATCCGCATGACGCCGCAGCAAGCGCTCGTCGGCGCGCGTGAGCCCATACTCGGGCAGATGGCTAATCACTTCAAACAACGCCGAACCAACATTGTCGTAAAGATATTTCGAGGGAAGCTCCTTCTGTCCCGTTCGCATCAGCCCGGCGCGAACGTGAGCAGCAAACTCGTACGTGGCATTGCTGGGAATCGCATGAACGAGCATCGGGAAACTCCTTCGACTCAATTTATTTAATCTGATTTACCTGATCAATGATTCACGCAGCGAAATCCCGCATACGCGTACTGATAGTGCGCCTGAAACCAGTTGCGAAACGTGGGCCGCAGCATGCACGCAGCGGTGCGCG
>JBEKWZ010000116.1:0-7613 GCA_049512555.1 Candidatus Sulfotelmatobacter sp.
GACGATGAGAATCCAACAGAGCATGGGCGAATGCTTTCTTCTAACATGCTTCTGCCGAATCTCATCCCGCTAATCGACGTGACTTTTTCAACACCCACAGGCAATAGCACTCAAAACCCCCAGCAGGGTCAACGAGTGAACTGGCGATGTTACAACAGCCACCCCCAGAGACCGCCAACTTCCACACCTCCATTGACTTGCCCTAGCCCCAGTCCTAAGATTTCAGCCCAATGATCGGCCAGACTGTCTCGCACCACCGCATCGTCGAGAAGCTAGACGGAGGTGGATGGGTGTGGTCTACGGAGCCGAGGGCGTCAAACTCGGTCGCTTTGTCGCCCTCAAATTCCTGCCCGATAAAATGGCCAATCGGCAGGCTCTCAGCCGATCTCTAGGCAAAGCAGACACACTCGTAATTGCAAAGCAATGCTTCGAGAGCAACGAGGGGGAACATGGGGAAAAAGGTTTTGCGGCTTCGCTGGCTTCTGTTGGGACTCTTGCTGGTCCCGGGCGTCGCGTCGGCTCAGGACACGGCCTCCCTCACGGGTACGATTCGAGACAAAACGGGGGCCCTGCTTCCCCAAGCCGATGTCATCATCCACAACACTGCGACGGATGTCGTTCGTAAGGTCCAGAGTAACTCCGCCGGTGAGTATGTAGCCGCCGCGCTGCCGCCGGGACGCTACAACATCACCGTGTCTGCCCCTGGATTCCGTAAATATCTGGCTGAAGGCGTCACCCTTCGCGTGGCCCAGAATGCCCGTATCGACATTACCATGCAAGTTGGCGACACTCATGAGGAAGTCACCGTGAAAGGAGAGGGCCTGGCCCAGGTGAACACGGAGTCCAACGAGCTGGGCGGCACGATTACGGGCAAAGAAGTGCTCCAGTTGCAATTGAATGGTCGCAACTTCACCCAGTTGATAACCCTCGTGCCCGGCGTGAGCAATCAGACGGGGCAAGATGAAGGCGAGGTGGGCGCCGCGGCTAATGTCAATTACAGCGTGAACGGCGGCCGCACCGAATACAACAACTGGGAAGTGGATGGCGGCGACATGATGGATAACGGCAGCAACTTTTCGCTGAACGTCTATCCCAGCGTCGAGGCCATCGGCGAAGTCCAGGTGCTGACTTCAAACTACGGAGCGCAATACGGCCGCAACGGATCGGGTACGGTCGAGGTGGAAACCAAATCGGGCACCAACGCATTTCACGGCTCAGTGTGGGAGTTTTTGCGGAACGAGGCCTTCAATGCCCACAACTATTTCGACCCGCAAGGGACGCCCGTCGCCGGTTACCACAAACACGATTTCGGCTACAGCGTGGGCGGCCCGATCTGGAAAAACCATACCTTTTTTTTCTGGTTGCAGAACTGGCGCCGCGAAGTAACTCCGTACAACTTCTTCAATTACGTTCCGTCGATGGCAAACCGCCAGGGAGACTTCAGTGACCAGTGTGCGCCAATAAATCCCAATCCAACTGACTGCCCCGTGGATCCGAATACCGGGAACCCGTTTCCCAACAACACAATTCCGTTCATTGATCCCAATGCGCAGATGCTACTGCCCATGATTCCTGAACCGAACACCGTCAATAGCGGACAGGCCACGTTCGCCGCGGCGGTCGGTCAACCGATGCAGTGGCTGGAAAACCTGGTGCGGATCGATCACGATTTCAATCCTCGATTACGCGCCACTTTCCGCCTCATCCACGATTCATGGAATACGACGGGCGGCGCCCTCATTTTTGAAAGCGCAAGTTTTCCGACGATTCGATCACATTTTGTCGGCCCCGGCGTTGAGATGGTCGCCAGGATCGTGGGCACGATTTCGCCGACCTTGCTCAACGAATTTGCCGCAAGCTATACCACGGATCATCTAACGATAACGAACAATAACCCGGCAGTTTGGACGCGCACCAGCAGCAATTTCACCATGCCCGGGTTATTTCCCACTTATAACGGCAAGCTGCCAGACATCTGCCTGAGTACATCCGGGGACTACGGCGGCGGATTCTGCGAAGGCCCCTACGCCCTTCCCTGGTCGAATTCGAACCCGACCTTCACGTATCGCGATAATGTCACCAAAAGTCTGGGCAAGCACAAACTGGAATTCGGCGGCTACTTCGTCAACGCGGAAAAGAACGAATACTCGTTTTCCGACCAGGGCGGCGATCTGACGTTCGACAGCACCGTGCCGGTTTCAACCGGCAATGCCTTTGCCGACCTGCTGATGGGTAACATTGCGAACTTCCAGCAGGCGAATGCTCAGCCGAAATATCACACCAACTACAAGATGTTTGAGCCCTATGTTCAGGACGACTATCACATCCTCAAGAATCTAACCTTGAATCTGGGCTTGCGCATCAGTTTGTTCGGCACTTTCTGGGAGAAAAACCATCAGGTATTTAACTGGGATCCACTATCTTATAACCCCGCCTTGGCTCCTAAGATTGATGTGACCGGGAACAAGACCGGGCAAGAGGGCGCGCTCATTCTCACGCCTTCGACAACCGCGTTCGACGGCATGGTGCAGTGCGGTGTGGGAGTGGTGCCGCGGGGATGTTTGAATGGACATCTGTTTAATCCGGCTCCGCGCCTGGGGTTTGCGTGGGATCCGCTGGGTAACGGCAAGACAGCTGTCCGCGGCGGTTACGGAATCTTCTTCGAGCACACCAATGGCCAGGAGGCCAACTCGGAGAGTCTCGAAGCCTCGCCTCCGCTCGTGCAGGAACCGACCCAATACAACATCGTGGGTTACAACAACGTGGGTGGGCAAGGGTTGCTGTTCCCGCTATCGACCGTCAGCATTCCGGACATCGAGCAATGGCCTTATGTTCAGCAGTGGCATTTGGATTTGCAGCGCGACCTTATCAAGAACACCGTGGCCACGCTGGCGTATGTCGGCGCCAAAGGAACGCATCTCACTTTGACGCACGAAGAAAATTCTTTGCACGAGATACCAGCCTCTGAAAACCCATTTCAGCCGGGACAACCGATTACTTCGGATATTTGCAACTCGCAACACGGAGGGGTCCTCACACCCATATTCAAAGTGAATGGACAGAAGATTACAGGGCAGCCTGCCATCAACCTCGACATCGCCTGCGGAAATGATCCGAATCCGTTTCGGCCGTTTTACAGCTTGGACTCACTGCAACGCGTGGAGCCAGAAGCTAACTCGAACTATAACGCCCTGCAATTTTCGCTGCGCAAGACCGACGGTCCACTTACCCTCGACGTAGCCTACACCTACAGTCACTCGCTGGATGATTCGTCTGACAATTTGGATGGGAACTTCGTAAATTCCTATGACATCCATAGCAATTACTCCAGCTCCAATTTTGATCAACGCCACATTCTGACCGTAGCCTGGGTTTACGAAGAGCCCTATTTCGCCGGCAAAGGACTCACCCACACGTTCCTTGGCGGATGGGAGTTTGCCGGCATCATGACACACCAGAGCGGTGATCCTTTTTCCGTGGTGGATGGCATCTTCGGCGATAACGCCGGCGTCGCAGACGGGATTACCTATAACGGCTCGTACGCCGACCGCATTGGTGACCCTCACGCAACTCCAGACCCGAGCTGTACCATTCCAGCCACTAAAGGCCTCCCACTCTTCAACTGCCTCGCTTATCAGCAGCCGCAAGGCTTGACCTTCGGCGACTCAGGCCGGAACAGTCTGAACCTGCCCCGTCGCACCAACTTCGATACGTCGGTGTACAAGGTCTTTAAACCAACCGACAAATTGCAGCTCCAGTTCCGCGCGGAAGCCTTCAATGTCTTTAACCACACCCAGTGGAACGGTGTGAACAGCTACGTAGGCACACAGAACTTCCTGTATCCGACCGGAGCTCACATGCCTCGAGTTCTGCAGTTTGCACTTCGGATTACATTCTGATTGCTTGGCCTGTAACGTGGTTTCGAGTACTTAACTTGAGGTCAGCCATGATTTGCGCCCAAATAACTCGTGTTTGATGCTATCAGGCGATTGCGCTCAAGTGCCCCCCTACGAGCAGACTGCGTCGCCAAAACGGCATGCCGTCTATGTTCTTCCTGCGGCACGTGCTCCGAGCAGTCACTCTCCGACAGTCATGAACCTGTGCCCTACTGTCGCGCGCAGTCGGCGCACCTGCGGTCGCCATTTCACTCGTTGACCTCGCACTGGGGGTCCGAGCCGGATTCTCAATAAGCGAAACCGCTGGTTTCAGCAGCTACGGGCAAACCCTCAGTGGTTAGGTTGGGAGTTCCCTCATGGCCCCTCGAAGTCCAGCGCATAGACTTCCTGGGTGCCGGTGTCGCGCATCAGGAGGGGGGAGCCGTCAGGGGTGAGGCCCATCCAGGGGAAGAACGGCAGGATGACGCGGCGAAGAGTTTTCAGGCTGGCGACAGTTTCCAGTTTTTTGTCGGAGACATGAACGCGGTAGATGGCGGGATCGGCGCTGGATTGGGTATCGAAATAGACATACTGACTGTCATAGGACCAGCGGATGGCGTTGACATTCGCTTTGGCCAGTTCCGACCAGCTCTGGGATGACACGTCGAAGAGCATCAGCTTTTGACCATCGATGGGAGTGGCGGCGATGTAGTGCCCGTTCGGGGAAAGGGCCGCCCCGACTTGCGCCTCAGACGCTGGGACGCTCGTCGTTTTCATGGTTTTCACGTCTACGAAGCGGAAGGAGTAAACGTCTGCCGTTTCCAAAGTTAGAAAAAAAACAGAATTCCCATCGGGAGTCCAACCGCCACTACGCGTGTTCGCTTCGCCTTCGGACACGAGTTGCGATTCTCCAGACGAAGTGGACACGACGAAAACATGTTCCTTCTCGCCTGCCTTGAAGGCTGTGAAGGCGATCTGGCTGCCATCGGGAGACCAATCTACCGACTCCACGACCATAGGCGCCACGGTGAGTTGAAGTTTGTCGCTGCCGTCGATGCGGCAGCGCCAGAGATTGCTCTCCGGCCAGGTGACGTAGGCGACCCACTGTCCATCCCGCGAGAAGGTTACATAAGCAGCAGAAATGTCGTTCAGGTAAGCAACAAACTGCGCCGACTTGGCGTCATAGCGAACCAGTTCGGCGCGCGGCTGGGATCCCACAGCGAAAATCTTTTTCCCGTCGAGGCTGGGTTGCGGGGCTTCCAGGTCGAGCGGGCCGGATGTCAAAGGCACGGGCTGGCGATTGATTTTGTGCCACAGATCGCCTTTTTCGCGGACGGCGAAAAGATCATCGCGCCCGCCACGAGTGGCCCGAAAGACAAAATACTTGCCATCCGGGGTCCAAACACCATTCCCGGATTGGGGGATGGCGTTAAAGATCTGATGAAGGTTCTTACCATCGGCAGCCATCTCCCATATTCTGTCGCCGACCGGGCTGTTGGTCGTGAAACGGAGGGTCTCGCCGTCTGGGGACCAACGCAGCCAATAGGCGAAGAGGTCAGATGGCAGGGATGCCAGCTTCTTCTGATTGCCGTTGCCGCTGATCTCGATCAACTCATTCGCCCGCACGAGCAGACGATCTCCATTCGGCATCCAGTCGGCGTCGTCACCCAGTGGTTCGACGAAACGCCGCGGAGAACCGCCCAGCGCCGGTACGACCCACATGGGTTGAATATCCTCCGAGCCGGTGAAACTGCTCACTAGCAATTCGGATCGATCCGGCGAAATGTTGTTCAGTGAGACGTTGGGAAAAGGAATGGGCAAGGGGACAGTGTCGCCACCCGATGTCGAGACCTGGGCTACAACGTAGTGTCCATTAACGTTTTCCTGAATGTAGATGCGGGAGCCATCGGTTTGAAGATCGGCGATGGCCTGACCAGCGAAACTCTTGGGAAATCCATCGTGCGTGAGCTGGGTGTAGCCGGTGATTCGGGGGGCGGGCAGCGTGGGACGCAATTCGTAAGCGGCGAACGCGGCTACCACAACGATCGCGGCAGAGAGGATCAACCACCTGGCGCGAGAGCGAACGCTGGCTTGAGCCGGAGGTTGGGCGCCAGCGACTGGAGTCACGACTGCCGATGCCTGGCTCGAAGAAGTCGCGACGCTGCCGGTTCGCCCGGAGTCGATCTCGCGCTGTAGGCGTCTGAGATCGACCGCCATCTCCGCGGCGCTCTGATAGCGCAGCTTGCGATCTTTCTCGATCGCCTTATTGATGACTTCTTCGAGCCTCGGGGGCAAGGTGGGATTCAGTCGAACCGGGGCGACCGGGGCACGGTTGAGAATGCCGTCGAAAACCTTGGCGGTCGTGTTGCCAGAGAATGCGGGGACGCCGGTCGCCATCTCGTAGAGGACGGCACCGAACGAGAACAGGTCGGTGCGCGGGTCGAGTTCGTCGCCGGAGGCTTGCTCGGGGGACATGTAGGCGATGGTGCCGACTGCGGTGCCGGGGCTGGTGAGATGAATCTCGCTCATGACCGTGGGGGCGGCGCCGAGCGAGGCCTCAGAAGAGTGCCGTTCGGCGGCGACCTTGGCGAGTCCGAAGTCGAGAATTTTGGCGTGGCCGCGGTCGGTCACGAAAATATTTCCGGGCTTGATGTCGCGATGAGTGATGGATTTGGCGTGGGCGGCGTCGAGGCCTTCGGCGATTTCAATGGCCAGGGTGAGGAGGCGGTCAGTCGGGAGTGGGCGTCCGAGGATGGTGTCGCGGAGGGTCTTGCCCTCGAGAAGCTCCATCACGATGAAGAACTGGCTGTCATGCTTGCCGATTTCGTAGATCGTGCAAATGTTTGGATGATTCAGAGACGAAGCAGACCGGGCTTCGCGCCGAAAACGTTCCAGGGCCTGCGGGTCTTGGGACAAGTCGTCCGGTAGGAATTTCAGTGCAACGAAGCGGCCGAGGTCCGCATCCTCTGCCTTGTAGACCACACCCATTCCCCCGCCACCGAGTTTCTCGACGATGCGGTAGTGCGAGATGGTTTGGCCAATCACAGGCGAAGAATCTTACGTCGAAAGAAACGGGCGAGTCAATGAAAGCGACGGAGTGGGTAGTGATGCAGTTTGAAATGGAGTTTCTCCATTCGTCCCGCCAAATTCAGTCGTCGCCCGCCCTGTATGCCGTCGATGAATCGAGACAACAGGCTCACTGCACAGTCTGCGTGACCGAGTCCGAACTCCCCCTGATGTTTGAGTCTCCTTGGTAGGTGACGGTGACAAGACTTGGGCCAGCAGCCAGCGATGAAGTCCTTAGCGTCGCTTTCCCCCCGCTGAGTTGTGCCGTCCCCAGCACAGTCTTCCCTGCCGTGAAAGTCACTGGGCCCTTGGCGGTGACGGTCGGCGAGGTGATCTTGGCGGCGAAGGTGACGGCTTCGCCCAAGGTCGACGGATTCGGCGAAGAGCTCAGCGTAGCCGAGCTGGTGGCTTGTGTCACGACCTGGTTCACTATAGAGGACGTACTGCCCAGGTTGTTCGAGTCTCCGGTATAGACTGCGGTCAGCGGGTAGGAGTCCGCATTCAGGTTGGACCGGGTTAG
Source organism: Candidatus Sulfotelmatobacter sp. (assembly GCA_049512555.1). GTDB lineage: Bacteria > Acidobacteriota > Terriglobia > Terriglobales > Acidobacteriaceae > Sulfotelmatobacter. The sequence continues at coordinate 7,462 of JBEKWZ010000116.1, forward strand.
CGTGGCTACTCCGGTGGCGTTGAGCGTGGCCGTGCCGATGGTGTTGCCCGACCAGATAAAATTCACTGTTCCCGTGGTTGGAAACGGTCCCGCGGTGGTGACCGTCGCTGTCCACGCCACAGGCTGACCATAAATGGAAGGATTGAGGCTGG
>JBEKWZ010000117.1:0-7609 GCA_049512555.1 Candidatus Sulfotelmatobacter sp.
TGCCTCCCTTCTGCCATTGATAACTCAAGGGCGCAGTGCCGGCCGCCACAACCGTAAAAGTCGCAGTGGCTCCCACCGTGACGCTGCGGCTTGCGGGCTGCATGGTGACCAGCGGTTTCGAATTCACCGAGAGCGTCGCCGCATTGCTGGGGACGCTGCCTCCGGGATTGCTGACCGTCACCTCGAACTGCGATCCATTATCGGTTGCGCTGGTGGCGGGCGTGGTGTAGCTGGCCGCGTTTGCGCCTGGGATGCTGGTGCTGTCTTGTTTCCACTGATAAGTGAGAGACGTTCCCGTGGCGACGACGCTGAACGTCGCAGTCAGCCCGCTATCCACAGTCTGATTCGAGGGTTGGGTAGTGATGACGGGAGGAAGCGTTCCCGATTTCGAGTTGGAACTCGACCCGCACCCAGCCAACATCCAGACCACGAGCAAGGCCGTGCTGGTCGCCGCGCTCCGCCGAATTCTCATCCCCGAATTCTCATGGAAGAGGTGAAGGACATGCGAACAGCGGCCGGGGTTACGCCAGCGTATATTTTCCGCGTTCGATCATCTTCTGCGCGATCTGCTGGCGCAGTTCGATGGTGTTGAACGGTTCGTATTTCGCCAGGCGGCGCAGAATCGCGAGCTGAGTGCGCAGCATGTCGCCGTCGGCGACCGCGGCAATCACTTTGCGCGCCGCCGACTCGACTTTCTCGAAAGCCTGCGTCAGATAGACGCGGGTCATGGCAATCGGCAAGGCCGCGCCGGCTTCGCCCTTGGCCTCCACAATCTTCTGCGCGCGCAGCACGGCAGATTCCATCGCGTAAGTTTCAATCGTCATGTCGGCGATCGCGCCCATGATTTCCTGCTGATCCTGAATGGCCTGCATATATTTCTGTGTGGCCGCGCCGGATGCAAACAGTCCCAGCTTTTTTGCCTGGCCCACCAGTTTTCGCTCTTCGGGCAGCGCGCCCTCGAGTTCTTCCGCCATGGATGGACCGGAGAGCACTTCGTCCATTAGCTTCTTGATGGCGGGCATCAGCGGCAACTGCCCGCTCATGGCGCGCTTCAGCAGAAAGCCAGTAATGATCAGGCGGTTGATCTCATTGGTGCCTTCGAAAATACGATTGATGCGGGCGTCGCGATAGGCGCGCTCGGCGGGATACTCTTCGACAAATCCGTATCCGGCGTAGATCTGCACCGTCTCGTCGACGACATAGTCGATCATCTCCGAGCCCCAGACTTTGATGATGGAGCACTCGACGGCGTATTCCTCAATCGCCTTCAGAGTCTGGCGGGCAGAGTCGGCAGCCGATTTGTCGACTTCGCTCAAAGCTGTGTCCATCATTCCAACCGTGCGATAGACCATCGATTCGCCGACATAGAGCAGAGTCGCCATGTTGGCGATTTTCTCCCGCACCAGCCCGAAATCAGCGATGACCTTGTTGAACGCCTTGCGCTGTTTGGCGTAGCCGATGGCATTTTCCATCGACACCCGGCCTCCGCCCACGCACATCGCGCCCAGTTTGAACCGGCCCACATTCAAAATATTGAACGCGATCACGTGCCCCTTGCCGATTTCACCCAGCAAGTTTTCCACCGGAACTTTGCAGTCGTTAAGAATAATCGGACAAGTGGACGACCCGCGAATCCCCATCTTGTGCTCTTCCGCGCCGACGGAGAATCCGGGGAAAGTTTTCTCAACCAGGAACGCGCTGAACTTCTCGCCATTGATCTTGGCGAATACCGTGAACAGGTCGGCGAACCCGGCGTTGGTGATCCACATTTTTTCGCCGTTGAGCACGTAGTGCTTGCCGTCGGAGGAAAGTTCGGCACGCGCGCGACAGTTTAGCGCGTCCGAGCCCGAGGAAGCTTCGGACAAGGCATACGCGCCGACAATTTCGCCCGCGGCCAGGCGCGGCAGGTACTTGTGCTTCTGTTCTTCAGTTCCGAAGTAGACGATGGGCAACATGCCAATGCCGCTGTGTGCGCCCCAGGTGGTGGCAAAGCCAGCGTATTTTGCGATGTGGTCGGCGATGACCGCGGCGGTGACCTTGTCCATTTCAAGGCCGCCGTAGGCTTCGGGAATCTCGACCGCGCTCAGCCCGAGTTCGCCAGCTTTTTTTAAAAGCTCACGGGAAACCGAAAAATCCTTGTGCTCGATCTTCTCGGCATTCGGAAGGATCTCGTTGACGGCAAATTCCTCCGCCGTCTGCCCAATGAGCTGGTGCTGTTCGCTGAAATCTTCGGGCGTGAATATGTCTTCGGGATGCCGTGCTTCCAGCAAAAAGCTGCCGCCGGAAATCCTGGTCTTGGGAACTGCCGTGGTTGCCATGTATACCCTCGCGAAGGAAACCGCCGAATCCGCGGCGGAAAGAACTCCTGTAATTCTAATGCGCGAACGAAGGGAATGATAGGAGGGAAACTCCGGTGTTAGCGGGTGTTTCTTACCGGTATCTTCGGGGTTCTCGACCTTCGCAATGCGGATCGCGACGGAAGGCCGTGGTCGATGGCCGTCCGGAGACGATCTTCGAGTGATGATCTAGCGACGGCCCAGGCCCAAGCTCAGAGAATCAAACGAGACCCCCGCAGAATAGCCTGGAACCCTAAAGCCGTTGTGGGGGAATGCTGTCGGCGACCTCCGCTGGCATACTTGATATCTGTTCTGCAGCTCCTGGTAGAAACCGGTCTCGCTCGCCGCCGAACTGGTGGAGTCTGAACATTGCTGCCACGGACCCAAGGCGCATGAGATTTGCCGGTCCTGTTCCGCTGCTTGCATGCGCTTCGCTTGCCGTTCCATCATCACGCGCAACCCGCCACACTGGTCCTGATACCAGGTCTGCTGCACGCAGCCGCCGATAGCCCAGTATTCTCCTGCTGGGCAGCGACGTTCGATGCGGTTCTGGATGATGTTTCCCCCGCATCCGTTTGCGCCGTGGACTTGTCCCGCAGGACAGACCGGGCACGGGCCTCTAAAACAGATTGGGCGCCGCAGTTCAGCGACCGGCTGTTTCGGCTCTGGTTTAGGGCTTGGTGGATTGGGCAATGGCCGCGGAATGTGGTGCCGCAGGAAAGAGAAGGAGAAGAAGCCGTGTTTGTGGGGAGTTTGCGCTGTGCCTCGCACTTCCGTGCGGGGCTCACGAGTCGGGTGCGCCGTATTCGAGTGAGCCGTATTGGAGTGAGACGTTCCGGGGTGCGAGGCGGCCGCTCCTGTGCCGGAGTGCGATGAGCCCGATCCCGCACTCGAACTGTGTCCAGCCGAGCTATGCGAACTGGACCCACCGCCCGAACTATGGCCGCCTCCCGAAGAAACAGACCCGCCAGAGGAAGCGCCGTGAGAACCGCCCCCGCCTCCGCCGCTCGAGCTGCCGCCGCCGGAACTGCCGCCGCCTCCGGAATGTTGTGCGAATGTGTTGGATGAGAACAGCAGGATGACCGCAAGAGCTAAAGTGCAGCGCGACGCCGAAACGCTGTCCTTGGAGAGCCGCATACAGCACCTCCGTACGGACCGAACCTTAACTGGCCGGACTTACTCGCCAAACCTTAACCGACCGGAACTTGGGATGCCCTGTTTCTCTGGAGCTTTTGCCCCAATACAAGAATACTCCCAGACCGTGTCAAGGAGCGTAGCAGTCGGGTAAAGATGGGTAGAAAATTGTGACGAAAGTTCGCTCAGCGGCCTGCCGAATCGGGCCGGATTCGTATTGTCTTCACGCCATAGCACGAAGCTGGTTGGCAGGTCGAATAGCCCGCCGGATGCACGGAGTCGGAATCCTGGGAATCGCGCGCGACCAGATAGTTGCGCATCGTGTAGCAAACCATGTCTTCGAAATGTGCTGCCACATAGGAGCGGTTGCCTACTGTGTCTTCTGTATGGCCGGAGTCCTGAACGCAATAGACATAGCCGAAATGGCGTCCATCGGCGTCAAAACGGAAGAAAGGATTTTGTCCAGAGCCGAGGTCCGCAGGCTGGTCCGGGAATATCCTCCAAGGCACCTCGGGGACAACACAAGGACGACGGAAGGGAAAGATTATAGGGCCCCCGTTGGCCTGAGCCTGCGCGAAGCCCGAAAGAAAAGACAGCAGCAGCGTGGCCAATAGAAGGCGGGCGAGAGCCATAGGAACCCTCCTGCCAGCAAATTATACCGCTGTCCCTAGTTCAGGTTCTCGAAAATGCCGGCTGCGCCCATGCCTCCGCCAACGCACATCGTGACCATACCGTAGCGGGCGTTCCGGCGTTTCAGTTCGCGGATCACGGTGGCTGTCAGCTTGGCACCGGTGCATCCCAGAGGATGTCCCAGGGCAATCGCGCCACCGTTGGGATTGACTTTCTCCGGGTCGAGACCTGCTTCTTTCATTACGCCCAGCGACTGCGCCGCGAAAGCTTCGTTCAACTCGATCACGTCAATGTCCGAGAGCTTGAGCCCAGCCATTTTCAGCACCTTCGGAATCGCGAACACCGGGCCGAGTCCCATTTCCTCCGGCTTGTACCCAGCGGTCGCAAAAGCGACATACCGAGCCAGCGGCTGGATGCCCAGTGCCTTCGCACGCTCGGCCGACATGACCACGGCTGCGGCTGCGCCGTCCGACATTTGCGACGAATTTCCGGCCGTCACCGTGCCCTTCATGTGAAACGCCGGCTTGAGCGCGAGCAGTGCTTCGAGCGACGTATCGCCGCGTGGGCCCTCATCAACTTTAAAGGTAATTTCCTGGCGCTTCGGCTTCGAGCCGTTGGGCATGCTGAAGCTCACTGGCACGGAAACAACTTCGTCGGCGAATTTCCCCGCCGCAATCGCCGCCAGCGCCTTCTGATGGCTGCGCAACGAGAATTCATCCGCCGCCTCGCGCGTGATCCCCACACGCTGCGCGACGCGCTCGGCCGTGAGTCCCATGGTGAGATAGGCGCCGGGATAATTTTCAACGAGCCAGGGATTGGGCGATATCTTATGGCCGCCCATCGGGATCATCGACATCGACTCCGTCCCTCCCGCGACGATCACTTCCGCGCCGCCGCTCATGATGCGCTCGGCCGCCATGGCTATCGCCTGCAGTCCCGATGAACAGAAGCGGTTGATAGTGAGCGCCGAAACTTCGACGGGCAAGCCCGCGCGCAGCGAGGCGATGCGGGCCACGTTCATCCCCTGCTCGGCCTCGGGCATGGCGCAGCCCAGGATGACGTCCTCGATCTCCTTGGCGTCGAGTTGCGGCACGCGCTCAAGCGCGCCCTTGATGGCCACGGCGGCCAGTTCATCGGGGCGAGTGGCGCGGAGCGTGCCCTTGTAGGCGCGTCCCACGGGGGTGCGAACCGAGGAAGCGATGATGACTTCACGCATATGATTTATACCGAGATGTATTCCGTGGTGGCGCTGGGCGCTGGAATCGGGTCACCGTGCTGGCGCATGCCTTCGAGATGAAACTCGATGGCCTCGCGGATCAACTCCTTCACCTCGTCCAGCGTAGTGCCAGCGACGCCGAGGCCTGGAAGATCGGGGGCATACGCGCCCCAACCTTCAGATGACTTTTCGTAGATGACGAGATATTTCATTTCGGTCCTGCCTGCTTCAGGATATTGTTCAACGTTCCGGGCGGAATGTCTACTGCCGGATGACCCGCAACAGTAACAGTCCCCGGCTTCGCCGGATGGTGGAACTGTCGGTGGCTGCCCTTAGTTCGGGCGAGGCGCCATCCGTCATCTTCGAGACGTTTGATCACGTCGCGCACCTTCATTGCGGCTGCCTTTAGGCTACTTACCCGGCGCGAAAAAGAAATAGTCGGCGGTGTAGCTGCTCTTGGTTTCCGCGTCCTTGTGCGACTCGTCGCAAGCGTCGCCGGGCTTGCCGCCGTGCGTATGGACGCGCTGAATCGTGGTCACCTTCGCGAGCTGTCCTTTGCCGGCGTTGCTCACAACATTTACCAGCAGCCATGGGATTGACTCCGAGTCCAGCGAGTCGACGTGCGCCGCGGCCTTGCCCGACACTTCACTGCCGTCTTTCAGCTTCCAGGTCGGCAGCTTCGAAGTCGGATCGGCGAGGTGCTGGCCAATCACTTTATCTTTCCTGTCGCTCAGTTCGGCCTCGGGACCTTTCAGCGTCCAGGCGAATTTTCCGTCCGCGCCGGCCTGGCAGGTGTAGATTTGCGACCCCTTGGCGTGCAGGGAAAGCACGGGCTCGAGGCCTGCAGGCACGGCAATCGCATCCGGCACGTCGGGAGCGACTTCCTGCGCGGGCGCGTCTTTCTGGGAGGTAGACTGGGCGCTGGCCGATGCGAGCACGAGAAAGACAGCCAACAATCCGAAGATGGACGTGATAGTTATTCGAAATATTTTCATGGTTTATTTTGACCTCGCCATCATACTTAGTTCCTCAACGTCTTCCCCGTCTTCAACGTGAACTGAATTCTTTCCTGCGTTTTCTTTTCACCGCAGAGCGACTTGAAAGCCTCGCGTTCCAGGTCGAGGACGTACTGCTCGCTCACCGGAGTCCCCGGCGTAACGTTTCCGCCGCACAGCACTTCGGCAATCTTGCCGCCGAGTTTCACTTCGTAGTCGGTGATGAAGTCACCCTGGCGCATGAGATAGACACCCATCTTGAGCGCAGCCAGAAGACTTTCGCCGGGAGCGGGAATGTCGGTGCGCGGCACGGGCGGTTCGTATCCGGCGCGGGCCAGTTCGAGGACGCGCGCCTTGGCGTCGGAGAGCACGCGCTCGCGGTTCAAGGTGATGCGGTCGGCGTCAGAGACGAATCCCAGGCCGCGGGCTTCGTGCGCAGAAGTGGCGACCTTGGCGGTGGCGATGGTTTCGAAGGCCTTCTTCATGGCCTCCATCATTTCGACGGAGCCGGCAAGCGCCTCGCCGGAAACTTTGCCGCGCGATGCCGCCGCACTGTCGACGGCGCGCAGCAGCATTTCTTTACAGCCTCCACCGCCGGGAAGCAGGCCGACGCCGACTTCGACCAATCCGGCATAAAGCTCGGCGTGCGGCTGGCGTGCCGCGGCGTGCAGGGAAATCTCGGTGCCGCCACCGAGGCACAGGCCAAACGGCGCGGCTACCACCGGTTTCGGCGAGAACTTGATGGCCTGCGTCATCCCCTGAAACTGGCGGATAGCGAGGTCGACGTCGTCCCACTCATCTTCCTGCACGCTCATGAGCAGCAGCATCAGGTTGGCGCCGACGGAAAAATTTGTGGCGTCGTTGGTGATGACGAAGGCGTCGAAGCCGTCGCCCGGGCCGTTTGGTTTCAGGGTTTGACTAATAAGACTGATAATGTCGGCGCCCAGTGAGTTCATCTTGCTGTGAAATTCCAGGCAGGCCACGCCGTCGCCGAGATCGATGAGCGACGCGCCGGAATTCTTCTTGACCACGCCGTTCGATTTCTTCGCGACTGTGGTCGACCACACGCCCGCTGGAACCTCAACCGGTTGCCAGTTGCCGGTTGCCAGTTGAAAGTACTTGCGGCCTGAAGCGGTCTTGGGGTCGTCGGAGTACCACGACTTTTGACCGGCTGCCAAGAGCTTTTCTACATTGGCGGCGACCGGCTTGCCGTCTTTTTTCATGCGGGCGACGGTGACCTCTACGCCGGCCGCATCCCACAGTTCGAACGGTCCGAGTTCCCAGTTGAATCCAAGACG
>JBEKWZ010000118.1:0-7605 GCA_049512555.1 Candidatus Sulfotelmatobacter sp.
AAGCAGGCGACCCGCGACACGCGCTTCCGCCCCAGCCCGAACGGAGGCGCGGAAGAGAGCTACGTTGTGGTCGACGCGGCGCGGATGTATTTTCTGGTGGACAACCACGAATTTGGCGAGCATGAACTGGAACTACGCTGCTCGAGCGGCGTTGCGGCGTTCGCCTTCACCTTTACGAGTTGCGTCGATCCCGTGGCCAGCGCGCTGCAGACTGCCAGCGTGCCCGAGCCCGATGTGTCCAAGATATGAAGCGCGTCGTGGCAGGACTTATCGTGAAAGACGGCAAGCTGCTGGTGTGCCAGCGCACGCGCCACCAGACCATGCCGCTGAAGTGGGAGTTTCCCGGCGGAAAAATTGAAGGCGGCGAACAGCCCCGTGACGCGCTGCGCCGCGAGTTAGAAGAGGAACTCGGAATTCTGGCAACCGTAGGTGATGAAGTCAAACGCATACAGCACGAGTATCCCAACGGAGGCATGGTCGAGCTGCGTTTCTACGTCGTGCGCAAATACGAGCGGGAGATAGAGAACCGCATTTTTCGCGACATGCAGTGGGCCGAACCGAAGGAGCTGCCGAAGTTCGACTTCCTGGAAGCTGATCTGACTCTGGTGAAAGAGCTGGCGGCGGGAAAACTGCTCTAACCTGACTACGAAGCCCAGAACAAGGCCACGCTGAGCACAATCATGGCCACAGTGGTGGCCCACGCGATCACGTTGAACAGGCGCGTGTTCACGTATTCTCCCATCAAGTCTTTCTTGTTGATTAGAAGAAGCATGAAAATCAACACGAACGGCAACACGATGCCGTTCCACGCCTGCGACCACAGGGCAACCTTCATCAGCTTGTCCTGCTGAATCACGAGCACCAAGGCGCCACCCGCCGCAATAAGCAACGTATAGAGCCAATAAAAGACCGGGGCCTCGCCGAACTTCATCCCGACTCCGGATTCGAACCCCAACCCTTCGCACACGGTGTAGGCAGTGGAGAGCGGCAAAATCGAAGCCGCAAAGAGCGAAGCGTTAAACAGCCCCACAGCAAAGAGAATGTAGGCATAGTCGCCCGCGAGCGGCTTCAAGGCCTGCGCGGCGTCGGCAGCGACCTTGATGTCACGAAATCCGTGGACGTACAGCGTGGCGGCGCAGGCCACGATTATGAACCAGGCCACGACGTCGGTAAAAATGCATCCCGTAATTACGTCGAGGCGCGAGGCTTTGAATCCCCGCTTGGTCACGCCCTTTTCGACGATCGATGACTGCAGATAGAACTGCATCCATGGAGCAATCGTCGTCCCCACCACCGTGACAATCATGAACAGGTACGCCTTTTCGCGAAAAGCGCGCAGGTCTGGCGGCTTGAAGGTTGCGATGGTCGCGTCCTTCCACAAGGGATGGGCCAGCACTCCGGCCAGAATGTAAGTGACATAGAAGAACGACGCGGCGAGGAAAACCTTCTCGACCGATTTGTACTGGCCTTTCACCACGATCAGCCACACAATCACGCAACACACCGGCACGGTTGCATATCGCGACAAGCCAAACAATTCCAAACTGGTGGCGATGCCGATGAACTCAGTCACCACATTGCCAAAGTTGACGATCAGGATTCCGATCATCATGAAAAATGTGATGCGGAATCCGAATTCCTCGCGGATCAGGTCGCTCAAGCCCTTGCCGGTAACGACGCCCATGCGCGCCGACATTTCCTGCACCACGATCAGGGCGAGCGTGACCGGAATCATGGTCCAGAGCAGAAGATGTCCAAATTGGGCCCCGGCCTGGGAATAGGTCAGGATGCCGCCGGCGTCATTGTCGACGTTCGCGGTGATAAACCCCGGCCCGACGACGGCGAGGAACAACAGTATCCGGGTTCGAGAGCGTTTCAGAAACTTCATGCGCACTTTTCGCTGACATAGAGATGAAACAATTTCCCGCGAACGACGCCACAGGATAAACGCAGGCGGGGAGTCTGACCAAACAAAAAGTGCTCAAGAAATGAAATTTAAAGATGGCGGAGTTGGTGCGGGGCGGTCAGCGATTGTCTACTCATAACGTAAGGCAACCATGGGGTCGACTCTGGAAGCCCGGCGGGCGGGGATGTAGCAGGCCAGAAGTCCCACCGTCGTCAACACGAACGAAGCCCCCAGTATGCTCGTAAAGTCGAGCAGACCGATGCCGAAGAGTAAGCCGGACATGACGCGTGAAAACGCAAAAGCTACAGTTACGCCAATCGCCAATGCGCAGAATAAAATAGCGAGACCTTTTCCCATGATAAGCGTGACTACCTTGACTTGGTCGGCACCCATCGCCATTCGAATGCCGATGTCATGAGTCTGTTGAGTAACGTAATACGACATGACACCGTAGGTCCCCCCGCCTGCCAGAAGGAGTGCTATCGCGGCAAATATTCCTAAAAGAAGCATATTAAAACGTCTGGGCGATACGGAATCTGAGAGACGTTGCTCCATCGTCTGAATATCGTAAACGGGCTGATCGTTATCGACCGCTTCGACCGCCGCCCGAACAGATGGCGCCAGGTCCAGCGGGTCCGAAGCGGTACGAACAACCAAACACATCATTGCACCTCCGATTTGAGAATGTGGTACGTACACCTGCAGAGGTTCCTGTTGATCAAGCCCCAGGTGCCTTACGTTTCCTACCACCCCCACGATCACTCGTGCCTCTCGTTCGAAGTCGAGTGTGATGTGCTTTCCGAGGGGATCTTCTTGCGGCCAGTAACGGCTGGCAAAGCCGTCATTGATGATCGCGACTCTAGGAGCCTCCTCACCGTCACCCTCAGTAAAGGAACGACCTTTCGTAAGACGAATGCCTATTGCGTTAAAGTATCGTGGCGTTACAACGCTGAGTTCACCTGAGGGTTCATGGCCTGGATCCCAAGCTGAGCGCCCCACAATGCCGAAGCTGTGGACATCACTCCCGCCCAGAGGAAGATTATCAACCGCGCCGACAGACCTGACCCCGGGTAGAGGGCCAATTCGCTCTACAACATCCCGATAGAAAGCGATCTGGCGGGGCACCGGATATCGATCAACGGTGAGAGTCGTATTCATGGTTAATACGTTTAGCGGATCGAGCCCGATATTCACTTCCTGAAGACGAAAGAAGCTCCTGATCATCAGGCTTGCGCCAATCAGCAACACCAAGGCCAGAGCCATCTCGGAAGCTACTAGTAGGAGCCGGAGGCGGTGCCAGCCACGTCCCATTGTGAATCCGCTGCCCCCGACCTTGAGTGTTCTGATGAGATCCGGTTTCGAAGCCTGGAGCGCGGGCACCAAGCCGAAGATAAGCCCGGTGAAGACCGACAGTCCTAGAGTGAATGTGAGCACACGACCGTCGACGGCGATCTCATTCGTCCGCGGAAGGTTGCTGGGGCTGTGACTAAAGAGCAGGTGCGTCGCCGCGAAGGCCAGCATCAATCCCAAAATGCCGCCTAACAGTCCGAGCAGCGCACTCTCGGTGAGTAGTTGTCGGACTAGTCGCGTCCGTGAAGCGCCTAAGGCGAGACGTAACGACATTTCCCCTTGACGCACCGTGGCTCGCACGAGCAACAGGTTGGCCAGGTTTGTGCATGCGATGAGCAAAACAAAAGCGGTGGCTCCGAAAAGAACCAAGAGGGCTGGACGGATGTTCCCCGTTATCTGTGTACGTAAAGCGACAAGCCTGATTCCGAGGCCCGCGTTGGTCTCCGGATATTGCAATTCCATCCGACGGGCAAGTGAGTCCAATTCGGCTTGCGCATGATCAAGAGAAAGCCCCGGCTTCAGCCGTGCTATGACGCCAAGATAATGTTGGGCGTGCTTCGTCCTTGCAGTTGACCGGACCATTGCAGGCACCCATAGATCGACACTCTGTGGAAAACGGAAACCCGCCGGCATGACGCCAACTACGGTCCACATCTCGCCATTGAGCGTGACCGCCTTCGCGAGGATTTCCGGATCGGAGCCAAATCGCCGCTTCCAAAGATCATCGCTGAGAATGCAAACCGGAGCGGAGCCTGGGCGCTCCTCATCCGGGAGGAATGACCGGCCCAAGGCTGGCGTGACGCCCAGAACTGAAAAGAGGTTACCCGTAACCGACGTCGCAGAAATCCGCGCGGGGTGACCTGCCCCGCTGTGATCTGCCCCGCTGAGGTTCAGCCCAAGACCAGAGTTCGCATTAAACGCTGCGACATCCTGAAAGGCGCTGTTCTGTTCCCTCCAGTCGATATAGTCAGGAGCGCTGGCCTTAATTTCGTGGTCTCCCGTGTGCCGATTGACTTGCCACAGCAGAACCAACTGATCCGATTTCTGGTAGGGAAGAGGGCGTAGCAGGACGGCGTTCATTGCGGTGAAAATGGCGCTGTTCGCACCAATCCCCAAGGCCAAGCCCACTACGGCCACCAGTGTAAAGCTGGGGCTCCTCGCGAGCACTCGCAAACTGTAGCGCAGATCTTCAACCATGCTTTTCCATGTTCTCTAAGACCCAACACTGCTCTTAAGGTCACAGCTTCGCCCGCAACATGCTGATCACATCATCGGAGGTGATAACGCCGGTCAGACGGTTGTGCTCGTTCACGACGGGCAGCGTCTGCAGGTTGTATTTGTCGAATAGCTCCGCGACCTCGTTCTCTTCGACGCCCTCGTGAGCCATGACCAGCGGCTCCTGGAGCAGCGACAGCATCGGGGTTGAGGGTGGCGCAAGCACCAGTCTTGCCAGCGGGACGGCGCCGGACAGCGTTCCGTGCGAATCGACCAGATAGATAGTGCTGACGGCCTCGACTCCGCCTTCGAACTCACGCAGCGAATCGATGGCGTTCTGCACGGTCGCTGCAACCGGCAGAGCGAGGAACTCGGTGGTCATGCGGCCGGCGGCAGTCTCTTCGCGATGCTCGAGCAGTTCGACAACGTCCTGTTGCGCCTCCGGTTCCATCTGGACCAGGATTTGTTCGCTGCGCTCTTCGGTAAGATCGCCGAGTAGATCGGCCGCCGCGTCAGGATCCATCTCCTCGACGATGTCGGCGGCCCGGCCGGAATCGAGCGACTCCACGATGGATTTCTGAACCTTAGGATCGACCTCTTCGAGGGCTTCGGCCGCGGTCTCTTCGTCCAGGGTCTGAAACACGGCCTGGCGCTCGTCGGGCGCCAGGTCTTCGACGATGTCGGCAATGTCCGCAGGATGCAGCGTGGCCAGCTTTTCGTTCGAAATCTTCAGCTTGACCCGGCGAGCGGGATCGGTCTCGATCACGTCGACGAAGTTCCACGGAATGCTGCGCGGAGGAATTCGGCCAAGCAGCGCCAGCAGTGCGGCCTTGGGCGCAACCCCGCGCAGCAGACGGCGGATAGCGCCACGCGCTCCCACATCGACGGAGTGGACGCGCAGCACGGGATGGTCCTTTTCTTTCAGAGTGTCCAAGTGCAGATCGACATCGTTGACGCGAACGACTTTTCGGCCGTTGATGTCTATCACTTGCTGGTCGAGCAGATCCCGCTCCAGCAGAAACAGGCCCTCGGTGCCGTTGACCGCGGGCCACTCGGCTGCCGCAGTCGTGGTCCGAATGCCGCCGTTGATGGCCGACACGGATGCCAGCGCAAGAATGCGGTTCCCGGACTTGGTTTTCACGATCAGCGACGAGATGCGGGAACGATCCTCCTGCGGAGCGAGCGTTACTTCGCGCACGCGTCCGGAGGCGCCCGACGGGTCATACACCGTGGCGCCCAGCAGTTCGCTGAGAGCAAGAGTCGTCATCCCGCTAGAGAATAACCAACTCGCAGTGGATTCGGAACGAAAATCGAAAGGCAGGCGTCAGACTTCTGACCTCGGACCTCAGCCGCGACCGCTCGGTGATGCCGTCCCAGCGAGACGGCGGAAAAGTCAGAGGTCTGAGGTCTGCAGTCTGAGTGTTCGATGTCCGAAGTGCGGTCCGAAGCCCGGAACCAAAGGGTCGCGCGCCCCGTATAATAATCCAGTAGCGTAATTCCGCAGCGTGCGCCTCATCTTCGACATCATCGGACAGACCCTCCGGGTCCTGTGGGCGCACAAGTTGCGCTCGTTTCTCACCATGTTCGGCATTGCGTGGGGAGTCGGTTCCCTGCTGCTGCTGGTCGGTCTGGGCGAGGGGTTCCGCGCCGGAAATAAGAAGCAATTCGATTCCCTGGGCGAGAACGTAATGTTCATCTGGTCGGGCCGAGCCCCGGTGATGCAGGGCAGTTTCACGGCGCTGCGCCAGTATTATCTCGATTACCGCGACTATCAGGATATTCTCCGCGAATGCCCCAGCGTCGGCGCGGCCGCACCGGTCATCCGGCGGGGGGATATCCGCGCCGTGAGCGACTTTTACCAGGCCAGTGGACAGATCATGGGAGTGCCCGCCTCGTTCAATCAGATTCGCTACCTGCCGATGAATGAGGGCCGGTGGATCAACGAGATGGACGATGCGCAGAAACGGCCAGTGATTGTTCTGGGTGATGAAGCCCGCCGGACTTTGTTCCTGGGCCGACCTGCGATCGGAGCCACGATTCTGCTCAACGGAATCGAGTTTCAAGTAATCGGCACTCTGCAGCGCATCGGTCATGGGGACAACATGAACCAGAACCTGCAGAGCTATGTCCCGTTTCATTCCATGCAGGACAACTTCCGTCCGCTGAATGCCGGGATTGCGACGGATGTGATCTCGTTCATCAACTATCAGCCCAAGTCGCGGGCACTGCACCGGCAGGCGCAGCAGGAAGTCCACAAAATTATTGCCCGCAACCACGGGTTCGACCCCAACAGTCTGGATGCGTTCGACGAGTGGGACACGATCAAGACGGTCGACCAGATCGGCAAGATTTTTGACGCCATGAATATGTTCCTGGGCAGTGTGGGCCTGGTTACGCTGGCGCTAGGCGCGATCGGCATCGTTAACATTATGCTGGTTGCGGTGGCTGACCGTACTCGGGAAATTGGATTGCGCAAGGCCGTCGGCGCCACCAACACGAGCATCATGTTCCAGTTTTTTGTGGAGGGAGCTTTCCTGACCTTACTGAGCGGAGGAATTGGTATTGCTGGCGCGGCGGGGCTGATGGCATTGCTCTCCGGGGTTGATCTGGGGCAGGGATTCGATCCGCCCAAACTGGTCGCGTCGACGGCTGCGCTGGCGGTGATTTCGCTGGGAGTGGCGGGCGTAGCAGCGGGTCTGTATCCGGCTCGGCGCGCCGCAATGCTCGAACCGGTGGAGGCCCTGCGCAAGGAATAAACGCAACCAATAAATCGCAACCAATAAATTATGTACAGCGACCTTCTAAAACAAGCGTATTCCGCCATGCGTCACGACTTGCGCCGCACCTTGCTGACGATGGCCGGAATGGCGTGGGGCATCGCCACCGTCGTGCTGCTGCTCTCTTACGGCAACGGCTTCGGGAAAGCCATCGAAACTATTTTTGAAAGCTTCGGCGCCACTTCGGTGGGCATTTTCCCCGGGCGCACCTCGCAGCAGGCGGGAGGCAACAAGGCCGGAGTTATCGTACGGTTCACCAATGACGACATCGAACTGCTGCGTAATAACGTGCCCCTCAGCCGCCACGTAGTGCGCATGTCGCAGAAAGATTCCACGGTGCAGAACGAAAATCGATCT
>JBEKWZ010000119.1:0-7584 GCA_049512555.1 Candidatus Sulfotelmatobacter sp.
GGGCAAGAGCGGACGAGTCCTGGGCAACGCCACAGCGCTCATGGTTGCGGTGAAGGGTTTGCCACTGGCTTACAACAAGGACTTGCAGGAGACGCAAGAGCCGCTGTTCGGCTCCTCCGACACGCTGCTGCAGATGTTGCCGCTGGTGACGGGATGGATGAAGGCTGTGGAATTTCACAACGAGCGAATGCAGCAAGCGGCGCAGTCGGGATTTATGAATGCGTGGGCGGCCGCAACATATTTGGTGAAACGAGGCGTCCCGTCGAGGCTGGCGCACGAGCGGATTGGCAAGGCCGTACAGATGTGTGTCGAGCGGGGCTGCGAACTGCAGGACTTGGCGCTCGAAGAATTGCGGTCGCTCAATCCTGCGTTTGACCAGGACTTTTACGAATCGCTGAAGCTGGCTTCGGTGCTCGCCGTTCACGATGTTCCCGGAGGCACGGCGCCGGCGCGGGTGCGGCACGCAATCGGTATTACCAGAAAGAGGATCGATGCTCTTCGCGAGGAGGCCCATGCGCACGCGTAAAGCAATTTTGCCTGACGCACAACAGATTCACGAGTTGATTTCGGCATATTCCGGCGACGGCACTTTGCTGCCGCGCACTTTGCCGGAGATTTGCGAAAACGTTCGCGATTTCGTGGTGCTCGAAGATGATGGCCGCATCATCGGCTGTGGCGCGCTGCATTTGTATGGCACGCATCTGGCCGAGATTCGCTCGATTACCGTTGCGCCTTGGGCTCAGGGCAAAGGCGGCGGAGGACGGCTGGTGAAATCTTTGATGGCCGAGGCCAAGCGGCATCGCGTGGATTGCATCTGTCTGTTTACGCGTAAGCCGGATTTTTTTGCGGGGCAGGGATTTTCTGTGGCGCAGCGCGAAGACCTTCCCGACAAGATCTACAAGGACTGCCACGCTTGTCCGCGGTTTCATTGCTGCGATGAAGTGGCGATGGTGCGCGGAGACTTGCCCAAGTTCGCGATTCTACCCGAACCTGCAGATTGGCTGGTCAAGTTGCAGGGGTGGTCGCCGGTCTCCGATCACGGAAATCAAACCGGGTCTAGCTAAGTTCCCCGGCGCCGTCTTCGGCAGTGCACAGGTAGACTTGCGGAGTAATTCCCGTCTGGCGGCGATAGCTTTCAGCAATTTGCTTGGCGAAGGTCTCAGCGTTTTCTTCGTGCACGAGATTGACCGTACATCCGCCGAAGCCGCCTCCGGTCATTCGTCCGCCGATGAAACCCTGGAGGCCTTCGGCGGCTTCGACCATGATGTCGAGCTCTCGGCAACTCACCTCGTAGAGGTCTCGCAGGCTGCGGTGGGAGTCGCGCATCAATTCTCCCATCCCAACCAGGTCACCTTGCGTCAGAGCGCGGGCGGCATCAAGCGTGCGCTGGTTCTCGCGGATCACGTGCGAACATCGTTTTCCGATCGTGGCCGGAAGATCCTGGAAATGCCGATCGAGCATTTCGACCGAAACATCGCGCAACGCACGAATTGCGGGATACCATCGCGCGAAACAACGCACTCCCTCCTCACATTCTTCGCGCCGAGTGTTGTAGGCTCCGGTGGCCAGGTCATGCTTCACCATCGTGTTGCAGACCACTAAGCGGATCCCCGCGGGAATGGGGACGAGTTGAAAATCCAGCGCGCGGCAATCGAGCAAGAGAGCATGCCCGGCCTTGCCCATGCACGAGACGAACTGGTCCATGATTCCGACGCGGGCGCCGACAAAGGTATTCTCAGCCTGGCGGCAGAGTTTGGCGATCTCGGGAAACGGCAGATGCATCTGGCCCTGACTCATCAACGCGAGAGCAGAGGCGACTTCGATGGCTGCGGAAGAACTGAGTCCAGCACCGATCGGGACTTCGCCATGCACAAACAAGTTCGCTCCCTGCGATTGAAGGCCGCGCTGCATCAGGACGCTGGCGACACCGAGCACGTAGTCACACCATGCGCCGGTGCGCTGGGCGGGAAAGTGGTCGAGGTCAAACTCGAAGTTGCCAGTGAACTCTTCGGAGTGAATCACCAGCTTACGATCGGATCGCGGGGCGATGGCCACGTAGGTCGAGAAGGCGACGGCTGCAGGCATGACGAAACCGTCGTTGTAATCGGTGTGTTCGCCAATCAGATTCACGCGTCCGGGGGCGCGGAATATCCGGGGACGATCGCCGAAGAGTGTTTCGAAGTGCCGCGTGAGTTCGCGGGCAGTCGCTGTCATTGGAACCTTCACGCTCGAATGCCCATGCAAAATGGGTCTTGCGGGTCCAGCACCAACTCGGCTTCGGCATTCACGAAGGCAGCACCTTTAATGCTGGGATAGACTTTCCCGTCCCGCACGGAAATGCTGCCTTCAAAGACGCTTCCGACGATGCTCTCCTGTTTCCAAACCTGGCCCTCGCGGATTTTTCCGTCTGCATAAAGGCAGGCCAACTTGGCACTGGTCCCAGTGCCGCACGGGGAACGATCATAGGCTTTCCCCGGACAGAGAACAAAATTCTTGCTGTCGACCGAGGGCAGGCGGGACGGGGCAAACAGCTCGATGTGGTCGATCTCCTGATTCGCCGCGCCCGTGATTCCCTTCCGCCGAAGTGCCTGGCGGATCGCCCAGGTGAAATCGGTCAGATCCTCGACCTGGGCGAGAGATAGCTCCAGGCGATTGCCGTTCTTGTTTTCATGCACATTTTCATGGACAAGGAAAAACCAGTTTCCTCCCCAGGCCACGTCACCATGCACCTTTCCGTAGCGCGGAACATCCACTTCCACATTCGCGGCCAGACGGTAGCTGGCAACATTGTTCACCGTGACTTCGCCATTCCCATGCAGGACGGCACTCACGGTTCCGACCGGGGTCTCGATGCGATGCTCCGCGGGCGCAATCCGCTTCATGAAAGAGAGCGTCGCCACCAGGCCGATAGTCCCGTGCCCGCACATGCCGAGATAACCCACGTTGTTAAAGAAGATCACACCGGCAGCGCTCGCCGGATCGACTGGTTCGCACAACAGTGCTCCCACCATCACGTCGGAGCCTCGCGGTTCGTTGACGACCGCGGATCGGAAGTCGTCGTGCTGGCTGCGAAAGCGCTGCAGGCGATCGGCGAGCGACCCGTTGCCGAGATCGGGGCCGCCGCTGATAACCAGCCGCGTCGGCTCGCCTCCTGTATGGGAGTCAATCACTCGAACTCTTCGGCTTTGCGAGCTGGTCATTCTTTCTTGTGTTTCGCTCTTCTTATGTTTCGAACCAGAGCTACGGAGGGAACCGTTCTATGCATCCGCAATTAGTGGAGGTTCAGGTCGGCGTAGTGATTGAAATTGGCCAGCGACATTTGATCTCCGCCGGGCAAATAGAATCCGAATCTGCCCGCCGCGAGGTTGGATCCCGGAAGGGTCCACCGGTCGAGAACGATCCATGCATCCCCTTGCCTGACCTGATGAACAATTTCCGTGGGAGACACACGAATCTCAAAAGTGCGGAAGGCCTTCTTTTCGCTCTTGTGGGGAATCTTAACGTCGTTCGTCTTTTGACCGTTTCGGACGTCGGTCCGATAGAAATTGTTTTCGTCGATCTGGAAGAGATCGTAGTTGTTCGGGTCGGTGTAGTTGACGACCCACTGCAGCCGGTGACCTTTCGTCAGCATCGCAGAAAACATGAAAGTTCCAGACGTAGGCGTGACACCGTAGAGAATGTAGTCGCCCCCTTTGCGAACGAACGCACCATTTTCCTGTTTCCAACCCGACGGGTCGGCCCACTTGGACATTCCGTCGGGAGTTAGAGATAAGTCGATGTTGCGCGACTGCCCGGCAGTAAGGTCCAGAGTCGCGGTGCGCACGAAATTGTCCGCGGTGCGGGCGGAAAGAATATATGTGCCGGTGGGAAGGCTGAGGGGTGCGCCGCTGCTCACCTTGACGGGTGGCTCGCCGGGTTTCGTTAACGTGACTTGGGCGTCGGCGGGCGAGAAGGTGATCCTTAATACGTTGAGTGCGGCTTCCAGGACCGTGTCCGACGCTGTGAGAGTGACGGGCGTCCCTGCAACAAAGTGCTTCCTCATCTGCCTCGCCCTAAAGCGATCCTTGCGAAGCTCGATGACGTGATCGCCGGGAGAAATCGATGACAGAGAAAGTGTGCCGTCTGGCTGTACGGTTCCGGCCGTCACTTGGTCGATGAGGACCGTAGCACCGGGCGGGCCGCCCTGAATGGTAAGCGACGCCATATGCGGCGCGGGAAGCAGACCGAAGACCAGCTTTCCCTGGTCGCCTCTACGAATGCGAATCTTTTGTTCGGGAGCATCCTGAAATCCGTCCTTCGCGACCCTCACCGTGTATTCCTTGGGCTCAAGGTTGGCGATGCGCAGTTGGCCGCCTTGGGTCAGTTGCGGAAGCGCTTTACCGTTGAGGAATACGCGGGACTTGTCCTGGCCAGTCACGACGACGAGCGTGCCAACATTCTGTCCGGATTCAACGAATGTGGTGAGTGCGGGAGCGGCTGCCACGTCGATCGGCAGTTTGTAGTTTTCGCCGGCGCGGCTCACGCTCAACTCATGCGCGCCGGCGGTGAGTGACGGAAAGTCCACGCCGTCGGCCGTAAGATCGACGGGCGGTTGTCCGTCGAGACTCAACTTGGCCGAGACGTCGCTCGCGTAGACATGAACGTGATCGCCCATGCTGCTCACCACCACCGCGAAAAGGCCCTTCGCGGCGATTGGTGGCTTGATGGCCGGCAAGGCCCCGGGCGCCGAAGCCAGTGCGACGGAAAAACTGCCCGTAGCGCTTTCGAACTTCAGCGTGTGATCGCCGGCGGAGATTTGATCGACTGTCCACTGCGCGTCTTGCAGGTCGACGGGCGGCTGGTCGTCGAGTGCCACTTTGCCCGCCGGGTTGTCGGAAGACAACCTAATTCCGGGCAACTCGGGCGGCGGTGGGGGCGTGACCACCGGAGTCGGCTGAACCACGACGGCTTCAGTAGGAGCAGGCTCGACTGAAACCTTGGGGCGCCGCAGCAGCAGGAACGGCAGGGATACTGCGATGATCAGCAACAGCACTATGGCTGCGACGGCGATGCCCAGGACTTTCATGTCGCGCGCATTTATGCTGATGCGCGACCGCCGCACTGGTTGGAGCGCGATTGCAACCGGCGCCGGCGCGGGAACCGCCGCTCGGACTGGCTCGACAGGCTTGCTGGGGACTGGCGGAATCTTTTTCACCGCAGGAGGCGGGGGGACAGGGGGAGCCTGCGGCCGCGGCGTCTTCGGCGTAGGAGGCTGGACCGGTGGCGGAGCGACGAAGGATTGCGTCGCTTCGAAAGTGAGGTCGGAACTCGCTCTCTTGCCCGGCACCCCCGGCAAGTTCAATTTTTGCAGTAGGCCGTTCGCGCTGGTTAAGACTTCCTCGTCTTCAACGTATTTGTCGGCCAACTCGCGCGCGCGCGAACCCAGAGTTTTCCGGGCGAGACCATCGCTGTCGGATTCAGCCTCGCTTTCCAGGCGCCGCAATTCGTCAAGATCGCGACGCCGCGCCTGCTTTTGCTGGGCCTGAAGATCACGCTGCACAGCGTCCCGGATCTGAATCAGCCGCATCTCGCGCGGGTAGGCCGACAATGCTTCCTCGACCCGCGACATGGCTGCAGTCAGGTCGCCAGAGGTTTGCAGTTTGCGGGCTTGCGAAACGCATTCGGTCACGTAGGCCTCGCGCTTCTGATCGAGAATCAGCGTGCGCAGCGTTTTGGCCATGGGGTGCGCCGGATTCAGGGTGAAAGCTTCCTTGGCCAGTTTCTCCGCCTCGTGCCAATCGTTTTCGACCAACGTCTGCGCCTGCTCTACCAGAGTGTTGGCGAGAACGGCGCGCGAGAGAGAATTGTTCTCGTCCATTTCGAAGGCCTGGCGGAGCAACCGGATACCGTCGGCGGTCTTCTTTTGCGCGCACAGCTGTTGCCCTTCCGCCATGAGCCGCTGCGCTTCCGTCTTGCGCTCGACGCCCTGCTGGGCGTGTTTTTGCAGCTCGTGCAATTCTTCGTCGTTAGGAAATTCTGTTTCCGCCACCTGCAGGAGCTCGAACACGCGCGCGTAGTCGCTGGAGTGCAGGCGCGAGTCAATCTGCTCGATCAACTGGGTCTTGGACTCGAGGCGGGCTTGCTGGTCGCGCCTTTTCTGCAGACGTTCCACTTCAAACTTCAGGCCGGGATATTGACTGTAGATCGTCCGCAGAATTTCCCAATCGTTTAACGCGTCGTTGAAAGCCCCTTGTTCCTCGTGCAGGTGAGCACGCGCGACGATGGAGTTCACAAGATCGCGCTTATCCTGCACCAGGCGCAGGGCGCGCTCGAAGTGCGACTCTCCCGGATGTTTTTCCAGGGCCTCGCGCAGAATACTGACACGCTTGTCCAGATCGGGTTCGGCCTCAACCTGCCGATCGACCTGCGCGATCAGCGAAGATAGTTCCTGGCGCTGCTGTTCTTCAATGTCATAACGCAGGGCCTGAAAAATCGCGTTGTTCGGATACTTGGCCAGGTAAGTCTGGCAGGTCGCCATGGCTTTGGAAAAATTACGATCCGCGAGCTGTTTGCGCGCCTCGGCGTATGCCGTGTTCATGGCATCGTGCTCGGAGCGAACTTCGTTATAGAAAGTCTGATAGCGGGCGCCACTTTCGCGATTGGCTCCGTCGGGAGCTTTGCGGTCCAGTTCAAGCACCAGGCCCAGCTTGGCCAGCGCGCTGCTCACGTCGCCCTTCTGCCAAGCGTCGAGAGCGGCCTTGTGGATTTGTTCTTTGTCCTGACGGAGCTTCTTGTAGTCCCCTTCCTGACGATCGACTTCCGCTAGCAACTGCAGAGCGCGAGCCTCTTCAGGCCGCAATTGCAGAACATTTTGCAGAGCTTCGCGAGCGTGCGCGTAGGCATGATTGTCGATGTGTTGTTTGGCCAGGCGGTACCAGTTGTCAATCTGCTTTTCGCTGCGCCGATTCTCGATTTTGCTCTTGAGCGCGAGCGCGGTGGCATTGTCGGGCTCGATCTGCAACGCCTCTTGCAGCTTCTGCAGGGCAAGAGGATCTTCTCCCTCTTCAAAGCGAGCGCGCGCCGCATCCAGCAACTGAGAGAGTGTTTTGCGACGGACGGCCGTGTCGAGTTGGTGGCGAAGGGCTTGGATTTCGGCATCCATGTGGCCTTCGGCTTCGATCTCGCCGAGAATCTCGCCGGCAAATTGCAGGTCGCCGTCGGCGAGCGCCTTGGTGGCGCGCTGCAAGCGCGGGCGCGTGCGCTCCGGATCGAAGAACTCGATCGGCTCGTTGCGCGAAGCCTTTGAAAGTGTGTCGCCGAGTTCGCGCGCAGTGTTGAAGCGGTGCCAGGCCTGCTTCGCCATCCCTTTGTGGACGACGCGGCTGATGGGCTGGGAAATGGCGGAGTTTACTTCGGAGGCCGGAGGCGGGCTTTGATTCAGAATGGCTTCGACCACTTCGTCGGCTCGAGCGCGCTGGAACGGATGCCTGCCGGTGAGCGCCTCATAGCAAACGACGCTCAGCGAAAAAATGTCAGACGCAGCAGTAAGCGGTTTCAACTGAATCTGCTCGGGAGACATGTAGAGCAGAGTTCCCTTTTGCGCCC
>JBEKWZ010000120.1:0-7566 GCA_049512555.1 Candidatus Sulfotelmatobacter sp.
GTCGCAGGAAGCCAGCGGCGATAGCGATCTACAGCGCGAACTGGCAGCCGCCTATGACCGGGTTGGGGACCTTCTGGGGTATTCGGGTGCGGCCAATCTCGGTGATTACGCCGGCGCCCTGCAAAGCTACGAGAAGGCGCTAGCCATACGGGAAGCATCCGCCGCCGCCCATCCCGACGATCGCCAAATGCAACTCGCTCTGCTCAATGACTACTTCCGTTTAAGTTTCGCACTCCAGGGCACCGGAGATTACGCGCGCGCGTTGACCCACGTGCAGAACGGAATCGTGCTCGCGCGCCGGATCGTGGAAACCCACCCTGAGCCCGAATTCAAAGATTTTCTGGCGGGATTCTATTGGCAAGCGGGCAATATTTCCACGCAAACCGGGGACAATGCCCATGCAGTCGAGAGCTACCGGCAGGGTGCTTCGATCCGAGAAACCATCGCCCAAGGCAGCGCCAATCCCTTGGTCCGTACGCATCTGGCGGCGGATTACGTTTGCCTGGGCAGGGCACTCGGAGCGACTGGCGACTTGGTCCACGCCGCCGACGCCTCGCAGAAGGGGACCGGAATTCTGGAGCAACTGACTCGCTCCGATCTGAACAACGCGACTCTGCAGGAATACTTGGGCGAGTCGTACGCCGTTGTCGCGGCGATCTCCATGAGACGCGGTGATCTTGAGCAGATGTTGGACTACTACACCAAGGCCCGGCAGGTTTTTTCCAAGCTGAGCCAGGCTGATCCCACCAATGCCATGGCCCGTGACAATGCCTTGCTCATGCAGCTCGGCATCGGAGACGCACTGTTAGAACAAGGAAAGGCTAGCCAGTCCATCGTGCCGATTCGCAACGCGATTTCCGAGTTTGAGAAGATCGAACATAAGAATCGCTATCAAATCGCGGGCCAGGCAACGGCATATGCTACGTTGGGGAGAGCATTGTTCAGTCTAGCTGGGCAGAGCGCCCCGCATCGCAAGGTCGCGCTCCTAAGCGAGTCCCACTCCTGGTACGAGAAAAGTCTTAACACCTTGCGGCAGGAAACTGGCCGGGCCTCGGGAAATCCTCTCGGCGGTGATACCACCGAGGAATCCGTCAGGCAGAGACTGAGCAAGTGTGATGAAGCACTGGCAAAGCTGACCGTGCGCTCACAAGATCAGACCGCAGTCTCTGCGTCCCATGCGAGATGAAGCAACGCTCTTAAGGCGTAACCGTGAACACAGCCGGGTTGGAAGCAGTGCCGCCCGGAGTTGTCACGACCACTTTCCCGGTTTTGGCGCCTGTGGGCACCCGAATGGTCACTTGCAGGTCGGAGTTCACGGTGAAGCTTGTCACTTGCACTCCACCGAGGGTGATTTTCTCGGCTTGAATCAAGCCGGTGCCTGTGAGCACTACCGAACTGCCGACGGCACCGCTGCTTGGAGCAATGGTTTTCAGGACCGGGGTGACCTTGAATATCTTGCTGCCCAATAAATCCCCTGACGCCGTGTTTACGCGGACGAACCCAGTTTCTCCCGCCGGAACCGTGGCGGTGAGATATGTATCGGAGACCACATGGAAGCTGGCCGGGGTGCCGTTGAATTCAACGCTGCTCGCGGTGCGAAAGCCCTGGCCAAGGATGCCTACGGACTTACCCACCGGCCCCAAGGTGGAGGGCAGCAGGATGAACGGAGGAAGGCCAGCCTCAAAACTGTAGATGCCGCCTTCGCCCTTTACTCCTCCTCGCTTATTGAGGCCAAAGATCGTGCCGCTGGTGTGCTGCATGGGCGTGGAATAAGCGCCATCGGTCAGATCTTCTATGAAGTTGTAGAGCGGGGTGTAAGCGCCGCCCGTACTCATCTGAAATATCTCGCCGTCGCCGCTGTTGCCACCCCATATCGTGGCACCGTACAGATTTGCATCGCTCCCCGCCACCAGGCCGGCAAAAGCCTGGTAGCCATTAAGTGTGTGAACGTTGTCGAAGTTCACCAGTACCGTCAAGGCTCCCGCTGTCGTGATCTTGTAGATGACGCCGGCATTTGTGGTTCCTCCGGCGGTCGTGGTGCCGTAAAGGTAGCCGTCCGCCCCCTGCACCACTCCGCCAGTCGGGTACGAGCCGTGGGGGCCGTCAAAGCTGAAAAGCGTTATGACCTTGGTGCCAACGATCTTGTAGACGGTGCCGGCGGAGTACGTGCCTGCGAATTCCGTCACGCCGTAGAAATTGCCATCGCTTGCCTGCAGCAGCGGCCCATACGAAACCGTTGGAATCGTGTTAATGACCGTGAGCTTCCCGGCGGCCGTCATTTTGAAGGCAACTCCCGGGTACGATGTGCCGTAGAAAAGTCCGTTCGTAGCCAGCGTCAGAGGCGCTACTGGGTAACCGCCGTCCGCATTTCCCGTGAAGCTGTAGAGGACGGTCAATACACCCGCGGGCGTGATCTTGAAGATATTGCCATAGCTGTTGGCGCCGCCCAGTTGGGTAGTTCCGTAGAAATTGCCGTCGACGCCCAATACCAACCCGCCGTTGGGAGTGCTGCCATGCGTGGTATCGAACTGATAGAGGATGGTTTGGTTACCCGACGGCGTCATTTTGAAAACGATGCCTACGTTGTTCAACCCGCCGGTCGGCGTCGTGCCATAGAGGTTGCCATCCCGCCCCTGGGCCATCATCGCCGGATACTGCGGACAGCACCCGTTGCTTCCGACAAAGGCGACGAGGTTCTGGTAAGTTTGGGCGTTAGTGGCGGCCGTGCCAATCAAGAACAGACAGAGAAGAAGTGCAAGGCGCTTTCCGGCCGATTCACCGACAGAAAACCTGTTGTTCTTTCGTCCGTGCTGGCACGGCGATAAAGTTAGCAATCTGGTGGTTGTCGTCATAGTCTTGGTTTGATCTGCGAGATTCCCCATTGGCTTTTCCCCCTGGAACCATCCAAACGATTTCCGGCAGGTTGAATCAGTGTCGAAAATCTGTCTTACTCTATAAAACGCAAAAGCCGAAGAGAGTGGCTCACCACGCACAACCCATTCGCGAACCGGGGCCGGAGCGGCAGCCACTGATGGGTGTCGGCGTCTCGACGGGTTTCGACAGCTGCGGTGCCGATTTGAACAGCCCGTTGGTTGCGGGGAGGCCAGGCCGATTTCCACGGCTTCTCCTAAGTGATTCATTCAGAATGGCGGGGGCTGTGCGGAGTCTGATGGCAGACCAGATTCGTGACTTGGAATCTAGCGTGCAGGTGCTGGTCTGGGCGGAGGCCGAAGAACAATGATCGGCCTCCGAATTCTGACGAGGAGAATTAATCAATAAGGAAGCTCAGCAGTCTTGCGCTAGCGGTCACGATCTCGCTGTCGATGATGACCGTCGCTGCATTTGCCAAGGACAAGAACCATCACACTGTGGACATTCCGGAAACGGTGAAGGTGGGCGCCGGACAACTTGCGCCGGGAAAATACACGATGGAGTGGAGCGAGAGCGAGCCGACAGCAGAGATTACTTTTCTGCAGGAGGGCCTTCCTGAAAATTCAATTGCAAAGAACTTACGTGCAATGCCCGCGGCGCGGTCTCAAATAAAACAGGTTCTCCGGTGCGGAAGGCCTTGCCGGACTCGAACCCTCGATCGGCAGCCGCGTTTCTTCCTGCAGAAAGCCGCGCCCCTCGGGGAAATCCAATCCGTGAATTTCCAATTGCTGGTTCTTCAAGTCCGGCAACGAAAGGCAAGCTCCGTCGCACTGCATCGCCAGGCGCACGCTGCTGGGGATGACTTTGAATAATTCGGTCAACGACAAGTTCGATACGACCGCGTTGTTCACGTCGAGCAGCAGTTTCAAGCGGTCGCGTTCGCGGGCCACTTCGCGCTGCAAGGTCGACGCGTCTTGAAAGTTCAATGCTACGGAAGGCCTCCCAGCCCCTGGCCGATCGACCTTCTCTCTGCTTCGAGTCTGAAGCGAATGCCTGCAGCTTCCTTCCTTTTGTAAGACCTCCTAATACGGCGTGATCTCCGTATTCGTCAGCACAATCGGATAGAGGAAGGTCGTGGTTAGGTCGGCCGCGGCGCCAATCACCTGCAGGGGAGCGGCACCGGAAGCGAATGCAGGCTCATTCTCGAAGAAGCCGACGGCAATGTTATCGCTGGAGAGCGCCTCGAGCCCTCCGGAAAAGCCTGCCCCGAGCACGTAGTTTCCGCCGCCGGTGGTGGTGAACGGGGTATCCGCCAGCGTGCCCACGTCCACCAGGTTGGCGGTGCCGCCGCCCCATCCGAAGCCATCCGTTTCGGTAATGCCCGTCAGCTGCCACACGTTGTAGCTGAGCTGGGCTGTGATGACCGCCAACGGCGCGTAAATGGAATTCGCGATCGGAGCCGGAGCGCTACCACCATTGAGCGGTCTCGACACGGCGGAGTAGGTGATCGTCGGACTCGAAATCGACCCGGTAGCGTTCTGAACGGTTGCGAACAGCACGTCGCCGGAGGGGCCAACCCCACTCGGCGGAGCCAGGAACACCTCGATCAGCGTGTCGCCGGCAGGGTAGGTGGCGAGCGTGGTCGGAGTAGTTGTGGTTGTTCCAACCGGCACGGTGTAAAGGGTGGCCGTGGCCTTGGTTGGATCCTGAACGCCTCCGGTTTTCGGTTCGTTAGAGTATTCGAACACCAGAACAGAATCGTTGGCGCCGATCAGCTGATAGTTCGTGACTGCAGTCGAGTTATCCGGGACAAAGGCTGGCGTCGTATAAAGCAGCGTGGGAGTTCCGCCGGTGAGAGCGACCTGCTCGTACGAAATAGTCGTACTGCTGGCGCCTGTGTTGATGACTGGATAGTACAGGTTGTTGTCGTCCTGTGCGACGGTGCCGAAACTTCCCGTCGTCACATCCTGGATTAGAGTGGCCGCCAGCGTGGAACCATCGATGCGGTACAGTTCAGTCGCCGCAGCGGTGGTAGTCACGGACTCGAAGATTCCGGTCGTGCTTAGAGTGGCCTCGTCTAAGACGCCCGAAAGATAGTGGGCGTCGCTCAAGCCCGTGATCTCCTGCGTCGGAGACGTGAACGTGTCGTCTTTATACAGATCAAGGGAGCTGGTGGTTCCATCGAAAACCAGCAACCCGACCAGTTTGCCGTTCTGGTACACCCCATTGATTTCGGTTGTGTTGATGCTCACTACCACGGGGGCCGTCGAGGCTGAATCCGTGTAATGGACAACCTCGTAAGTGCTACCGGTGGATATGCACTGCTCTGCGGTGCCAACCGCAATGACCACAAACAACGAATCCGGCTTGGTGACGTCGGTCTCCGCCGAGGCGTATCCGCAAATCTCTTGGCCTGAAGGCAACGCCAGGCTTCCGATCTGGGCCGGCGTGGGAACACTCGACGTGCCCGCCAGAGTTATGCCGAAGATACTGGTGATGCCGGCGGAGTTGGTGTCGGCATACATCATGACCTGAGGCGAGTAGGTCGCCACTCCGCTGCTCACCGCGACTAGCGATCCGATGCCGAGCAGCTTGGTCGTGTCGGTGGTGACAAAAGTGGGAGCGGGCGACGAGGCCAGCTTGTCCGACGGGATCAGGAACAGGCCGTTGCTTCCAGTCGGCGTTTGGGTGGGAATCGGCGCTGCGGAATAGGGGATCCAATACGCGCCGCCTCCACCACCGCTTGTAGAGCAGGCGACCGCGACGTTGGTGACGTTGGCAGAGCCGACAGTGCCGGAACCGTTGGTGACGGTGCAGGTTTCCCCGGTGGGCTCGGTGCCTACGGTGACGCTGTAGGTGGAGCCGCTGGCAATCGCGGTGGTGAATGTGAATGAGCCGTTGGCACTCACCGTAAGCGAATTGCCGCCATTGTCGAGCAGCGTCACAGAAGTGCTGGCGTTCAAGCCAGAGACGGTGCCACCGATGGTGAAGGTTTTTGTGGTAGCGCAGGCGACCGCAACGTTAGTGACGTTGGCTGATCCGACTGTGCCGGAGCCGTTGGTGACGGTGCAGGTTTCGCCGGTGGGCTGCGTGCCGACGGTGACGCTGTAGGTCTTGCCGCTGGCCAGCGCCGTCGTGAACGTGAATGAGCCGTTGGCACCCACGGTAAGGGCATTGCCGCCGTTATTGAGCAGAGTCACAGAAGTGCTGGCGTTCAGCCCGGAGATGGTGCCGCCGATGGTGTAACTTTTCGCAGAGGCGCAAGCGACCGCCACATTGGTAACGTTGGCGGATCCCACAGTGCCGGAGCCGCTGGTGACGGTGCAGGTTTCGCCCGTCGGTTGGACGCTGACGGTGACCTTGTAGGCCTTGCCACTGGCCACCGCGGTAGTAAAAGTGAAGGAGCCGTTGGCCGTCACCGCCAGCGCGTCGGCGCCGTTGTCAAGCAGCGTCACAGAGCCTCCGCTGCTCAATCCTGATACGGTGCCACCGATGGTGTACGTGTTGGCTTTGCAGGCGACTAAGACGTTGACCACGTTAGCGGCGACCACCGTGCCCGATCCGTTCGTGATGGTGCAGGTTTCGCCCGAGGGCTGCGTGCCGACGGTGACGGCGTAAGTAGTGCCGCTGGCCAGCGCCGTAGTAAAGGTGAATTTCCCGTTGGCGGTCGCAGGCAGCGCATTACCGCCGTTGTCGAGCACGGTCACAGAACGGCCGCTGAGCAACCCGGAGACCGTGCCCCCGATGGTGTAGCTCTTAGGTGTGCAGGCGACCGCGACGCCGGTGATATTGGACGCAACCACCGGGCCCGAGCCGCTCGTCACCGTGCAGGTTTCGCCGCTGGCCTGCACGCTTACCGTCACATCATAGGTCTTCCCGCTGGCTAATTTCGTGGCGAAAGTAAACGCTCCGTTCGCCGCCACCTTCAGTGCGCCGGCGCCGTTGTCGAGCAAGGTGACGGAGCGGCCGCTGATCAAACCGGAAACGGTGCCACCAATCGAGTAGGTGTTGGCTTTGCAGGCGACCGCGACGGTCGTCACATTGGTCGAAACCAGCGTGCCCGTTCCTTTGGTGACAGTGCAGACTTCTCCCAAGGGCTGAGTTCCGACAGTGACCTTATAGGCGGTGCCGCTGGCCAGCGCTGTCGTAAAAGTGAATGCGCCGTTGGCAGTCACCGCAAGAGAATTTGCGGCGTCGTCGAGCAGCGTCACAGTTCGACCGCTGATCAACCCGGAAACGGCGCCGCCGATGGTGTAGTCGTTGGGCGTGCAGGTCAAGCCGACGCTGGTTACGTTGGAGCCAACCACTGTGCCGGTTCCCGACGTGATGCTGCAGGTCTCGCCCACGGGTTGCACGCTGATGGTGACGGCATACGCGGTGCCGCTGGCCAGCTTTGTAGCGAAAGTAAATGTACCGTTCTTGGCTACTTTCAGCGCAGCACCGCCGTTATCGAGTAGCGTTGCAAAGCGGCCGGCGATCAATCCAGAGGAGGTGCCGCCGACGCTGTAGTCGTTGGCTTTGCAGGCGACCGCGACGTTGGTCACATTGGCGGCAACCACTGTGCCCGATCCAGCCGTCACGGTGCAGGTCTCGCCCGAGGGTTGCACGCTCACGGTGACCTTGTAGGCCGCGCCGGTAGCCAGCGCTGTCGTGAACGTGAATGTACCGTTGGCAGTCACGGTGAGCGCATTGGCG
>JBEKWZ010000121.1:0-7529 GCA_049512555.1 Candidatus Sulfotelmatobacter sp.
GACGACATTAGCGCATGGCTATTGTTGGCTGTTCTCACCGCGATGGTGCATTCAGCCCAAAGCTGGTATCGCCTTGCGGTCACGCTGCTCTCGCTGGTCGTGTTCGTGGCCGCCATGCTTGGCCCAATTCGCCGCGCGGCATCTTTCTTCGAGTCCCTTTATCAAAAGTACGGCACTGGCGTAGAACTCATCTCTTCTATGGTTCTGATCATGCTCGCCGCCAGTTGGACAAGCGAGCGACTGGGAGTGCATGCGCTGTTTGGTGCATTCGTGGCCGGGTTGATCATGCCAAAAAACCAGGCCATGATTGCCCAGTTGGTGGAGCGGATCGAATCCCTCAGCCTGGCGCTTTTGCTGCCGCTGTTCTTTGCGCTCACTGGGCTGCACACCCGCATTGATCTGCTCGCGGGGAGATCGATGTGGGGCTACACCGTGGCGATTGTCGCAACCGCCGTCCTGGGCAAGCTCACGGGAGCGGCCCTGACTGCAAGAGCCACGGGAATGAACTGGAAGGACTCGCTTGGTCTGGGAGTGCTGATGAACACTCGCGGGCTGGTGGAACTGGTGATACTGAACGCGGGTCTCGATCTCGGTATCCTGTCACCGCCGTTGTTCACCATGATGGTGGTCATGGCGCTGGTCACAACGTTTATGACCACTCCCATCCTGATCGCCATGAAGATTCGGCCGCAGCAGAACCACACCCGTACATGACGAGGCTAGGCGGCCGTCACGTCTGCGCACACTGGGGCCGCCCCGGCAAAGAAGCTGAGAAGCTCCGCGGCGACCACTTCCGGATTGTTCAGAGGGATGAAATGTCCCGAATCTACCGTAACCACCTTGGACCGGGGAATCAAAGCCGAAGCGCGCTGTGCGAAACCTTTCGGGATTGCCCGGTCGCGCGAGCCCTGAAAAATGATTGTCGGAATCAGAAGCTGCGGCAGCATGGCGGGGATGGTCGCCAGAACGTCAGCGGGATCTCCAAAGCGGAGTACTGACATTAATTTCCACGCGCCCCATGGCCCGGCAAATGGGGCATGAAAATCGTCAACGACATCGCTGAGTTCCGCCCGCCGTTCCTCCATCGCGGAGCGCATCGCGATTTTCCAGAAAATTGAGTTGACAAGGGGCGCCAGCAACTCGCCAATCACTGGCGTCCTAATGATCCGGAAGAGATGGAATGGCTTTAACTCAGGAAACACAGCCGGCGACAGCAGTGCCAGACGGTCAACGCGATCCTGAAATCGGTAAGCATAGTGCACTGCCACCGCGGACCCCGCATCGTGCCCTACGACGTGCCACTTTTCGATATTATGTTCGACCCTGATTCGCTCGATCCGGTCGGCAAGCTCCTCTAACTGGTTTGCACCCAACTGGTTCGCACCGCTACGATCCTTGGGAGATCTGCCGAGGCCCGGCAAATCCACGGCTAGGCAAGTAAAGCGCCCCAGCAATTTGTCGACGACCGCATTCCACAGATGGCTGCTGGTTGGTATGCCGTGGATGAACAAGACCGGAAAGCCTGATCCGCGCGACAGCAGATACATGTAACACTCCTTTCGCGGCATGAACGAATCAAACCGCCAACTCGGCCCTTGGCCTCAGCCTTTTGCAGAGTTGATAAGCGATCCAGGCGCTTGCCCGGAAGAATCCGAGAAACGATCCAAGAAGGAAGGTAGAGGCCACTCCCCAAGGTTTCAGGCGCGCGTACACCACGTTCATGCTCCACGCGGGGCTGGTATAAGCAGTTCCGGCACGGCCCACGCCGAAGCGATTCCTGACTGGCGGCTCGTAAACGATCTTCTCGATTCCACTATTGAAGAATTTCGCCATCTGCAAAATGCGGCGGCTGTACAAGAACCTTGCGCGCAGCGGCAGTCCGCCGCGCTGACGGTGCTGCAGAATCAGCCGGGATGCCTCAGCCGCGTGCCTGAGCGCCGCTGTGACGCCGTTCGAGGTAATGGGATCCACCATGGATGCTGCTTCGCCTGCGATCAGCCAGTTCGGTCCGGCGACTCCTAAGCGGACTCCGGCCCGGAAAGAAGTCACGTTCGTGGCGCTCAAGGCGTCAGTTCGCAGCAGCGATTCAAAGCGCGAAAACTTCATCAACTGCTGGCGGAAAATGTCGTCGACGGAAGATCGTTGCTCGCGCTTGGCCTTGGTCGCGGCGCCGGTGGTGACGTATCCCACGCTGACGACGTTGGGGCTGACAGGAATTTCCCAAACCCACTCCAGGTACTCCGCAGGCTTGGGCTCCACGTACAGGGTTGTCCCTTCGACTGACTCAGGAACCGAAAAATACGTCCAGATCGCAACTTTTCCCGGCCCAAACTGAATCGCCCGAAGATTGAATTCTCGCGCCAGCAAGCCGGAGGCGAAGCCCGACGCATCGATGAACCAAGGCGACGAAAAGCGCGCACCGCCAGCGGTGTGAATGGAAGAAATCCTCTGCCCATTTCTTTCGACCGCGATCGCTTTGTCTCGAACCAGCGTGACGCCGTGATCGATCGTCATCTTCAGAAGTTCTTCGTCCAGGCGAACTCGATCCACATGCAAGGTTCGTAACTCGATATGGAAGGGCGGCCCAGCGAGCCAGGGCGTTGGAACATAGTGCTCGGAAGTTCCGTCGGAAAGCCGCAGAGTTACATGCCGTTTCCAGGTCGCCATCCGGGCGTTGATCAAATCCTCCATGGGCAGCCCGAGAGCAGCTAGCAGGTCGGGAGCTGACCAATCCAGTGACTCGCCGACAGGCTGGCGAATCGCTTCGGCGGGCTCGATGCAGATCACTTTGAACCCGGCTTTCGCAAGATGGAGAGAAGCTGCCTTCCCGGCCATTCCGCCGCCAATGACGGTTACATCGCAAACAGTTGCGGGCTTTCCGTCGTCCGGCATTGCCTCGGTGTTTGATGGCGAATCAGTCATGGGTTAGATCAGGCTGCCTTCGGGGACTTGAATGTGGGCCGTGAGGTTATTCCTTTCTGCTATCTAAACACCAAGAACTTTTCCTGCCATTGCCGTCCCCTCCACGCGGCTCTTCACCTTAGCGAAGGCGGTCTCGCGCGAGGTAGAAGTATCGTCGGCAAAGGGGGAGAAGCCACAGTCGTCCGTTGTTCCCAGCGACGAAACGGGGATGACTTCAGCAGCCTCGATCACGCGGTTACGCACTTCCTCGGGAGTTTCCACTCTGCGATTGATCGGGTCCGTAACCCCAACGAACAGCAGTTGGCCGCGTTTGAGCAGGCTTCGAATGGAAGCGAGCACACGGCGGCGGTCGGGCTCGCTCGCCAATTGAATATAGAAGCGTCCAACATTCAAGCGGAATAGGGAAGGGAGTAGCCCCAAGTAATCCACATCGGCGCTATGGGTGGAGTCATGATCGCCGCCGGGACAGGTGTGCACTCCGATCTTCTGTCGTTCCACTGCGCTGAAGCGATCGAGAACGCGGTTGTTTAAATCTACGCATGCATTCAGCACTCCACCCGAGGGATCGAGCTTCAATGCCAACCGTCCTTCGGTGAAGTCGATTTGCACGCACGCAGCGCCCGCCGCCAGGCATTCACGAATATCGCGTTCCGCTTCGTTAATAAGATCATCGAGGAACGTTTCCCGCGAATATCCGTGGATGCCGCTTTGCGGATAGAGCAGACTCAGCGCCGACGCGGAGATTACCGCCTGCTTCAGCGGCCGATGTGCGTACCGCTGCGCCGCCTTGAGGTAGGTCACGGCGTGAACGCCATAGTGGAACGGACCCGCTGTCAGCTTGGGGAGTTGCCGCGTATGTCCGTCAGCAAACGGAATCACGACTCCGTCGGGCGCCAGATTGCCGAGTCCGGAAAGAGGGTAGGTCGCAAAGCTGGGCTTGGTTTGCTCACCATCGGTGATGACGGGCGAGCCCGTCTCTTCTAAGCGCGAGATGGTGTCACGGAGGGCCGACTCTTCGGCAGTTTTGAGTTGGTCGGCAGAAATCCTTCCCGCTGCATGAGCGCCCATCGCCACCAGCAAGTCTGCGGTGCGAGGAATGCTTCCAATTGGTTCGGTTGGTATCGGCATACGGTTCTGCTTCGAGATCCTTAAGTCTGCGTTAGAAATTGAGCCGCACGGAGAGCTGAATCTGTCGCGCCAGTGCTACAAAATTCGGGGTGCCGAATGTCGGATTGTCCGGACTGCTAACGCCATCGCCAAACCTCTGTGGAATCGGCCCGGCAAAGGCTACACCCACGGCCGCGCCGAAGAAACTACGTTTCACTGTTCCCCCACCTGGACATCGTCGACTGTTCGGAGACGGGCGTCTCCGAGTCCCACAGCGTTTCTGAATGGGTGACACCTTAACTGTGATTGTGAGATCGCAGCAATACTGCAAAAGGATTAGAGATGATCCCGAGAAGTCCGTGTACTATTTGCCTCTTTGGACGGCGACAGGAGCGTTGTTATGCAGTCTCTGAATCGACAACCAATTTATCTTCCCGATGTCGAGAGCAATCCCCAACCGACTCGTTATCTGGATCTGATCCGGACGTCTCACAGCACCGGACGTGAAACCTGGAACATCTGGCACTTGTCTGCCTTCCGGCCGGAAATGACCAGCCACCTGATACGCTTCACGCCCGCGCTAGAAGGCCCCCGAACTTGGTCCCTTACCCTCAAAATACAGATGCCATGCAACCTGTCGAACTAACGTCCGACCTGACTGAATTCGATCTTCGCTATTACGGCTGGAGTGTAGTGTTAGCGGCGTGTCTCGGAGTGATGGCAGGATTCGGCTCGCTATTCGTTTATACCTTCTCAGTTTTCGTCAAGCCACTGGCGGGGGAATTCGGCTGGAGTCGCGGGACCATCTCAAACGGTTTCGCCATCGCCGCCGTCACCCTGGGACTGTGCTCCCCGCTTCTGGGCCGATGGATCGATCGCTTCGGCCCTCGCCGCATCATTCTTATTTGCATGACCGTGTACGGGTTTGGCATTGCCTCATTGTCGCTGTTGCGCTCCGGATTATGGCAGTTTTACCTGACTTGTTTCGTGTTGGGGGTCGTTGGGAACGGGGCAGCTCACCTGGCCTATTCGCGATCGATTTCCACCTGGTTTCATCGACGATTGGGGATGGCGTTGGCATCTGTGATGGTCGGAGCGGGTTTGGGCGCCATGATTTTACCCGTCGTCGCCCAATCCATCATCAGCCGGTATGGCTGGCGAGCAGCGTATGCTTCACTCGGTGGTCTAGCGTTGTTAGTTGGGTTGCCCCTCAGCTGGCGCTACATCCGCGAACGCGAGGTAGTCGGGCACAAGGCCGCTCCGCTCGCCCATTCTGGAATGACATGGCAGCAAGGCCTGCGCTCTTCTGCCTTCTGGATTATCACCGCCATCCTTTTCGTGAGTTCGATCAGCATGAACGGAGCCATCACTCACCTCTCCGCGTTGCTGACTGATCGCGGCCTCACAGCCAGAAATGCTGCACTCTGTGCGTCTATCCTGGGTGGGTCAAGCCTGCTTGGCAGGATTGCGGTGGGATGGCTGCTCGACCGATTTTTCGGGCCAAGTGTCGCACTTGTAATAAACCTGATTACTGCGCTGGGAGTTTTTCTCCTCGCGCGGGCGAGTAGTTTTCCTGAGGGCTGCCTTGCTGCCGGGCTCATTGGCATCGGGGCCGGAGGTGAAGCCGCCATTACACCGTACTTGCTGACTCGCTATTTTGGGCTGCGCGCTTTTTCCACTCTTTACGGTCTTACCTGGACGTTCTATGCCGCTGCGGGAGCCATCGGGCCGGTGATTCTGGGGCGTGCATTCGATGCGACTGGTTCCTATTCCTCCTTGCTGATTCTTCTCGCAGCCGCGCTAGGAGTGGCAGCCGCGACAAACCTTCTGCTTCCACGATATTCCGATTCGGTCCCAATCGAAGTTCACTAAGCGAACACCCCTCGCTGACATGTTTGCCCAGCAGGAATGAAAAGCCTCCGGCTGAAACCGCATAGCAATGTCGTTCCGCGCGGAGTTCTACAACCTGTTCAACCGTCACACGTACAACATCAACGGCTGTGGTGGCAACAAATCACTCATACAAACACCCGGTCCAACCGACAACTTCGGCGAGATCTTTGGAGTCAACGACGGCCCGAGGAACGGACAGTTTGCCATCCGGTTCGAGTTCTAGAACCATCGCTGCGGAAGGCCGCGAAGTCACGCGGGAGGTTACATGGGGCCGGTTGCGAAATCGCGCAACCGGCCACGGATTATCATCGTATCCAGTTATCATCGAGAAACTGTGAGCCACTTCGGAGCGTGGGGTCGTCGACTGCGGACAATGGCGCGAATCGCTGCCGGGCTATTCGTTCTAGCCTTCGGCCCGTGTTGCTGGGCCGATCCTCTGCTTCCTACACTCATCAGCGATCACATGGTTTTGCAGCAGGGGCGGGAGATTCATCTGTGGGGCCAGGCAGACTCGGGTGAAAAGGTGACCGTGAGTCTGGCGGGGCACTCCGCGACAACGACTGCCGACGCTCACCACCAGTGGAGCGTTCGTCTCCCAGCGATGGCTGCGGGCGGACCATTCACGCTCACGGTTCAAGGAAACAAAAAGATTGAGATCAAAGATGTGATGATCGGAGAGGTCTGGATCGCCTCCGGTCAATCGAACATGACGTTCGCGCTTGATAGCGCCGCGGGCGCGGCCACGGAAGTCCCCAAAGCCGATTACCCGCAGATCAGACTATTCACCGTCCCCAGGAAGATCGCCTTATCGCCGCAGCCGAACACGCTTCCGGCTAGCTGGAAGATCTGCACTCCTGACACCGCGAAGAGTTTTTCCGCAGTGGCATATTTCTTTGCCCGCGAAATCCACAGCAAGCTGAGTGTTCCCGTCGGCGTTGTGGAGAGCGCATGGCCCGGAACTGCGATCGAGGACTGGATCGGTCCAGAAGCCTTGCAGTCCCAGGCGGACCTGAAACCAGTTCTCGACGAATGGAACCGCGCAACAGCCGAGCAGAAAGAGTTTGCCGAAAATTCTCTCCCTCTCGAACTGGAATTCGATGATTTTGAACTGATCCCAGCCACGCCCGGCTCCCCGAATACTCTTCTGGCGAACTTTGATGACGGGACCGCCCGCGTTTCCACGGGTGGATCCTTTTCCTATAACTGGGACGATGCGCCGGGAGCGCCGTTCGAGCTTGTGTCCCCAGGTCGTCTTTCCCCAGGTAATGGAACCGGCGGATTTGCAGTCCGCGTCTCCGGGCGACTCGATGGCACGCAAGATTCGACGCTGGCTGTCCGCTACAAACTGGATGGTTCCACCGTCGACCTCACCTCTTACAAAGGCATTCGTTTCTGGGTGCGCGGCAAGGGTTCTTTTCGTTTTCGATCGAAGCAACCAACTGTCACCGACTGGGATGACTACGCCACGCCGCTGATGAAAGCGTCTTCCGACTGGCAACCCGTCACAGTCTCATTCCGCGACCTGCGTCAGGAAGGATGGGGCGTGACGCTGCCCTTCACGCAAGACGCGCTCACGGGGTTCACGATCCAGAGCTTAACGACTTTAG
>JBEKWZ010000122.1:0-7494 GCA_049512555.1 Candidatus Sulfotelmatobacter sp.
GCGGGTTTCGCGCAACAGCGAAACCACTTCCCGGTTGGAATCTCCGTCGACAATCACCACGTCGAAGCGCTCTTGGGCCAGCCGAATGGCGGCGCGTACGAAGTCCGGACAAGGCTCGACCCGAATGCTGAGTTCCTCCAGCACCCGGCGCAAGACCTCGGCGGGAGCCTCTTCAACGCACACTAGCAGGGCAGATAGAGTCATACCTGCCCCATCCTAGGTTTCCACCCGTTCCGGCCACAAGTTACCAGGGTCACGCTGGGAGCGGTCGGTCGCGGATTAGTTGCCCCTAACCGATGCGTTCTCAATCGGTGACATCAGTAACCATCCTCCTTACAAAAGGCCAACCCACGGGCATTGACCTGTCGTGCTTTGACGCGCCCGCGTTCTGTTCCTACGATGACCATTGACGCGATGAAGGACGCGCGCCCGCGTTGTATTTCTGCGCGGGAACTGCGATCCGGCTCCGTGTTGGCCAGGCTAACGGGAGTTGTGAGTGCGTTTCGCAAACCGCTCTTCCTCCCTCGAAAGAGACTTATGAACTTGAGAAAAATCCGCGGGTTCTCGCTGCTGGAAATGATGATCGTGATTGCCATTGGCATGACCGTGGCGGGCATCAGCGTTATGTCATTGATGCCGATGCTGCAAGAGACGCACGTGGACAATGCCTACGACACCACGTTGTCGGTTCTGCGGAATTACCGGA
Organism: Candidatus Sulfotelmatobacter sp.; assembly: GCA_049512555.1. Classification (GTDB taxonomy): domain Bacteria; phylum Acidobacteriota; class Terriglobia; order Terriglobales; family Acidobacteriaceae; genus Sulfotelmatobacter. The sequence goes on from JBEKWZ010000122.1 coordinate 707, forward strand.
ACCTGGCCATCTCCACCAGCAAGCGCTACATCGTCACGTTCACCGGGCCCGGCACTATTACTGTGACGCGTTGGGACTACGCGACGCCGGTGTCGCCGGTCCCGGTGTTCGTGGCCTCATACACGCTGCCGCCCGACATACAGTTCGCGGTTCAACCCGGGTTCCCGGCCGCGGCTCCCGATGGATTCGGCACGGGTTTGACGGCAATTGATTTCGACCAGAACATGGGCCTGGGCAGCCAGAACTATGTGATGTTCATGCCCGACGGCTCCTCGCAGGATCTCTTGGGCAACTACAACAGCGGCATCGTGTATGTCTCCCGGATTAACGATTATTACCGCTCGCGTGCCCTGACGGTGTGGGGCACGACGGGGAGAATCCGGGGCTGGCGAGTCTACAACCAGAGCGCAGTCAACAAATGGGTGCAACAATGATCGAACGCAGACGTCATTTTTCAGCAGAGGATGCTTCAGCCCAGACCTCGGGGCAGCGCGGCTTCACGCTGATTGAAGTCATGATCGCGATCGCGATCATGGGCATCGGCATCCTGACCCTGGTCGCCACCTTCGCCACTGCGGTCGGTTCCACGCAGAACGCTCAGCTCAATCTCATCGCCCGGGAAAAGACGCTGCAGGCGCTGGAGAGCGTCTACACCGCGCGCAACACGCAACAGATCAGCTTTGCGCAAATCGCCAATATCTCGAGCGGTGGGATTTTCACCAACGGCCCAACTCAGCTTCTGGCCGCCGGACCTGACGGACTGGTGAACACCGCCGACGACCTCAACTTCGCCGCCTCCGGACCGTGCGTAGCCGGACCGGAATGTGTGGTGCTGCCCGGCCCTGATGGCATTCTGGGCACCGCCGATGACGTGGGCATGAGCCTGGCTAACTTCACTCGCCAGATCACCATATCGTCGGTGCTGAACTCGGACGGCTCCATCAACCCCAATCTCAGGCAGGTCAACGTGACCGTCACTTACACCAGCGGTACATCTACGGTTCCGCGGATTTACACCGTGGACGCGTTGATTTCAGCCTTCCGCTAGAGGCCAGGAATGGAAAATATGAGAACGCAAAGACACAACCTGAAACGGGGCTTCTCGCTGATGGAACTCATGGTCGCCATGTCGCTGGGATTGCTGGTCATGGCGGCGATGGCCAGCCTGTTCAAGAGCGGAATGAACTCCGTGATGCTGGTCACGCAACGCGCCGAGAACCAGGAGAACATGCGCGCGGCGGTCGATTTGATGAGCAAAGATCTCAGCATGGCCGGCGCCGGACTGCCCTCGGGAGGAATCCAGTTGCCGGTGGGCGGGACACCCTCCAGGTTCGGCTGTGACCAGGGTGGTACCTGCCATGTCACGGCGCCCGACTACCCCGGCGGTAATTACCTGTACGGAATCATCCCCGGATACTTGGACGGTGTAGAAGCAGGCGCCAGCATTCCTGCAGCGCCGGCACCGGCGGTCAACGACGCCGTCACGGTGGTCTATTGCGACTATAACACTCCGTACTTGTTTGAGTACCTCGTAACCTTCCCCAGCACTACCAGCGGAACCGGTATTACCCTCGCGCCCAATCCCGCCTACACTCCCGCGCCGCCCGCCATCAATGCGGCGGGAGGGATTCAGGTCGGCGATCTGATCATGCTCAGCAACAATCTGGGCACGGCGGTGGGCGAAGTTACAGGGTTAACCGCAACGAGCATTGCCTTCGCCAATCTCGATCCCCTGAACATCAATCAGAACGGCGCCACCTCCAACAACATCAAGGCCATTGCCGCGGGCACCAACACGGTGGCATATCGTCTGTTTGCGGTGACTTATTACTTAACCGTTCCCGCCGCCGGCCAGACACCACGCCTGATGCGCCAGGTAAACGGACTTACGCCCGTTCCCGTGGCCGATGACATCATCAACCTGCAAGTGGCCTATGACACCTATAACCAGGTGACCGGAACGCTCGATGCCAATCAGGCCAATCCCATCGGCGTGGGCGAGTCGCCCAACAATATTCAGAAGATCAACCTGGTAGTGATGGGCCAGAGCATCATCAACAACGGCAATAAATCGCAGAACATGTATCTGGCCACTGACATCAGCGCACGCAACATGGCATTTCGCAATAGTTATCAGTAACGCTTTAACGCTTTAACGCTTTCTTGGGGCAGGAGACTAACTCAATGGGACAGGGAAAAAATAGTTCGAAGGGTTTCACACTGATCGCAGCGCTGCTCATTATGGTGCTGCTTTCGGGCGTGGCGGCCGGGCTGCTGTTCATGGTCACCAACGAAGCCCGCATGGGCGGCAACGACATGGAGTCCAACCTGGCTTTCTATGGCGCTGAGTCCGGCATGGAGAAACTGACCTCGGACCTCTCGTCACTGTACAGCCAGTTTCAGGTGCCCACCAACGCCCAGATTCAGAACCTGGCCTCGACCGCGAACAACCCCACCGCGGCCATGGTCCCTAACATGGCCTACCACGAGTACATCACCTATCCGCTGAACGGCAGCGGCGAGCCGGTCAGCAGCTGGAATACAGTCAGCTCGGGCTCCAATCAGGGGTTGTACGCCGAACTCATTCCCATGACGCTGCAGGTGATCGCCAACCGCCCGTCCGGGGCCGAGATCAACGTCACGCGCAACATCGAAGTGGCGCTGATTCCGGTGTTTCAGTTTGGCGTGTTCTGCGGTTATGACTGCTCCTATTTCGCCGGCCCGAACTTCGCGTTCGGCGGCCGTGTGCACACCAACCAGAATCTTTTCCTGGCCTCGGGAGCCAACCTGGTATTCAACGACAAGATCTCGGCCTACCAGCAGATTGTGATGGATCAGTTGGAAAACGGGCACTCCACCACGGTGGGATACGGAGGGACCGTCTATGTTCCCAAAGCCAGCGGGGGCTGCGCACTGGCTCCAATCCCGCCCACGGGCGAGCCGAACTGCATCGCTCTGCCGGGCGCTGCAACGGTTCCCGGCGATGCCAGCTGGAGCGGCGGCTATCCCTCGGTGGGTGGCGCGGCCAACGCCAGTTTCCCGAGCATTTCTTCCGGCACTCTAAACGGCTTTCTGACCAACTCTCTGACGGGCGCCAAGAACATGCAGTTGCCCTTTGTGCAGAATAGCTGCGTCAGCAACCCGCCGCCCTGCACCGACCCGATTTCGATTATCCGCAAGCCGCAGCCCGGCGAGTCGAGCACCAGCGCGCTCGGCACTTCGCGGCTGTACAACAAAGCGCAAATCCGGATTCTGATCGCCGACACCATTGCTGACCTGCATCCCGAGCGCGGAGTCACTTCGCTCGACGCACAGGACTACGAGTTTCCTACCAGTGTGGCGACCAGCTATGCTCTGACTGCCGGCGTTCCCGAATTCTTCGGCTGGGCTACTCCTGGCACCAACGGCTGGGTGAACCCCTATACCGATAGCGGACTGCAAAGCTGGGCCGCTGGATTTCCGCTGATCGGCGAGCTGATGAGCAATCCCACCACCACGGCTCAAATGAATAGCCCCGCGAGCGGTGGTCCGTGGATCCGCGTGGAGTACTACAACGGGGCCGGCTGGGTGGGCATCACCAGCGAGTGGCTGGGACTGGGCTTCGGGCGCATCTTCAACAATCCGCCCACCGCACCGAATTCGAATGCCGTCGATCCCAACGCCATTCTGATTCTTCAGCAGCTTCGTCCAACGCTCGGCGCAGCTACCGGCCATGGCCTGGGGACGCAGGGCAACTGGTGGCCTATCAACTTGTACGACGCGCGCGAAGGCGAGATGCGCGACAACGTGGTGGCCAACACCACCAGCGGAAACAATACCTACTCTTCCTGCTCGGTTCAGGGCATCATGAATGCGGTTGAGCTGGATGTGGGCAACCTGTCTCGCTGGCTGAACACGGGCACGACTTTGCCTGGTGGCCACATTGCCGGCAGCGGCGCCAACGTGAACTACACCTCCAACAACGGCTACGTTGTCTACTTCTCCGACCACCGGGGCATGGAAACGGATCCGAACCCCTCCAACGGCGGCCAGACTCTGGCCGGCGTAAAGAGCGGAGAATCAGGTCTGGAGGATACGATCAACGCCGCGGCCATCCTGACTTCGACCACACCGGATGGAGCGCTGGAGGCCAAGACGTACTATTCCTACTCGCCGGAGGACGTCGATCAGAACGGATTCCTCGACAACTGGGGCGAGAAGAACCTCGGCTACGGGTTCGGCATCAATACCAACAGCGCTCCACTAAATGGGTATGTGCGCATCAACGTAACCGGCGCGGGCACGGCGGCTTCCAAAGACTGTGCCTCTTATAACACCGGCACGGGAGCGCTGCTGACCGGCAACACCGATCAGGAAGGCGCGGCCAACCCAGTAAGCGGAGCCCGCCACGTATTGAAGCTGGTGGATGGTGGCATGAGCGCGGCCGGAATAAGCTATCTGCCCATTATGCCTCCCGCCAGCGGATGCACGCAGAGCGCTGGCAACCCCACGGGTTGCGGCGGCTTCACCATTGTTTCCGAGAACCCGGTGTACATCCAAGGCAATTACAACAGTAGTTCAGTGGATCCATTCTGGGGAACGGCCACGGCCGCAACCCCGACCCAGACACCTCACTCGGCGTCATCCGTTGTCGCCGACTCGGTCACGGTTCTGTCGAACTCGTGGAGCGACTTTACCAGTCTGGTTTACCCCGACGTCTCGGCCGACCGTTCGCCGGCGGCGCAGGCGTACTACCGCACCGCGATTTCAGCCGGCAAGAGCATTCCGTTCCCGCAACCGGGCTGGACCAGCGTTGCTAACGACTTCGGAACTGACGGAGGAATGCACAACTTCCTGCGTTACCTGGAGAGCTGGGGCCAGACCCTGAACTACAACGGCTCGCTGGTCAGCATGTACTACTCCGAGTACAACACGGGCACTTACAAAGACGGCCCTGGCGGGGACGTGTATGCTCCTCCGCCACGTAACTACTACTTCGATGTGCTGTTCCTGACGCCGAGCAACTTACCGCCGGCTACACCGCAGTTCCAGGACATCGACAACTTGAGTTATCACCAGAACTTTACACCGCAATAAACGTAGGAAAACCAGTTCCACCTGCCCCGGCTTCGCTTCCGCGCAGCCGGGGCATTTTGTTCGGGCATTCGATACAATCAAAGGCGCGCCGGCGCATTCCTACCGGCGCCTACGCCCAATCCAGATGCTACAGAATTCAGATCGTCGCGGATCTTACGGCTATTGGTGGCTCGTTTTCTGCGCGTCCGCCGTTGTTTGCATGGGGTGTTTTTTCGTTCCCGCCTTCATCATCCAACCATTCCGCCACCAGACTCCGGCTGGGCTGGCTCTGGCGATGGCCCTGCGGCAGCGTTCTCCCTGGGTGACTCTGGCGGCCGCTTGCGTTTGTGTCGTGTTCATAGTCGCAGTGTGGAGCGGCATCAGAGTATGGAAGAAGATCGTGCTCGTGTTAGTGATGGTGCCGGTAGTGTTCTCGGCTGTCATGGCCCGCATTAATTATTTTGAGTGGATGTTTCATCCCGTGGATAGTGTCCAGTTCGAATCCGCGTCGGCCAGCAAACTTGATCGCGCAGAAATGATTCTCGCCGTCCGCATCGGCGCTGAAGCCCGCGCCTACCCCATCCGCGAGATGGCCTACCATCATGTGTTGAACGACGTGGTTGCCGGCGTCCCCATAGCTGCAACGTATTGAACGCTCTGTCACACCGGTCTGGTGTGGACACGAACCGTCAACGGCCGAGTTCTGCATTTTTATCTGGCCGGCATCAACAACCAGAATTTTCTGATGCGCGACAAAGAAACCGGCACGTGGTGGCAGCAGATCACCGGCAAAGCCATCTCCGGCCCGTTGCAGGGCGCGTCGCTCGAACTGGTGTTGAGTGACGAACTGACTTTCGGCGAATGGAAGTCGGAAGTCTCCGACGCCCCGGTCGTCGCGGAAGTGCTCAAAGAAGTGCCGAAGTACGCGAAAGAATACGACAGCAACTGGGAACCGGGGGTGGCCAAGCTTCCGGTCGTAATCAGCTTTCCCGGCACTGAGCTTAAATCACGCGACGTGGTAGTAGGTCTGGAGATTGACGGACCTGGCCGCGCCTATCCCTGGGACGCGCTTGTAAAAGAATCGCCGGTCGTCGACCGCGTGCACGGCACGCCGCTGCTGGTGGCCGTCGGCCCCGACGGGAAATCATTCCGCGTGTTCATCAGCCGCATCGACGGCAAGGATGCCGAGTTCTTCCTGAAAGGCGAGCCTGGTGGTGCGAGCGACGTCAAGATCGAGAGCAGCGTCAAGAGCGAGGGCGACCCGAAGGAGGAAACAAAGAGCCAACCGAAGCCCGCCACGCCGTCGGTAACGTCTGCCGCACCCAGCCCCGCGTCGGCGTCGGCAACAACGCCCGCCACTCCGAGCGTCGCTGCCCCGGCCACGCCGAAGCCCTGGCTCTTGCTCGAGACCACGACCGCCAGTGAGTGGAACTTTCAGGGCTGCGCCGTGTCCGGACCTTCGCAAGGGAAATGCCTCGATCGCATCCCCGCTCTGAAAGACTACTGGTTCGACTGGCGCAACTATCATCCCGACACAACCATCTACAAACACTGACTCCGCCCACCTGTCATCCTGAGCGAAGTCGAAGGGATCCCTACAATCGGCACGATACCGCTGCCTCAACCCCTCACGCGTGTTCTTTCTCAGAGCAGCACGAGGCATCAGCTTTCGCGGGCTGCACATACATCTGCTTTGGATCGACAACCTGCCCGTCGTACTTGTCGTGATGGCG
>JBEKWZ010000123.1:0-7463 GCA_049512555.1 Candidatus Sulfotelmatobacter sp.
GCTTTTCGAAGCACCCGCCAGCCGATCAGCAGCATGGGAACGGCGAAGGCGGCGAGGTCGTAGCGCATGATGCGTGGATAAAAAAGAAGCGTGCCCACGAGCGCTACTGGAATCCACGCCTCGCGGGTCATCTCTCCACGGGCGACGCGGCGCTTCAGCACCAGCAGGATAATTCCAAGCACGCACGAGACAATCAGGTAAAAGATAATCGCGATGGGAAAGTAGGGCCGGCCCAGGCGCCACAACGTTTTGCCGAGGACTCCTGCAGGACCAAATCCAAAGTCATGTACTTCAACGAACAGCAGCCGGAGAGCGACGAGGTACTCACGGAACTCTACTGGCCAGATCCGCCCCGCCAGCGCGAAAAGAGCTAATCCCACCGAGCCTGCGGCGCCCGCCGGAAGCCACTGTCTCTTGCCTACCAAGACCGGAAACGCAATCATCGTCAGTAACGGCGCCTTGACAATCGAGGCCCCCACAACCGCGACGTAGTACCAGAACCAGCGGCCCCGATTCCATCCCGGCACGGATGCCGCCAGCACGAGCCCATACAGAACGTATCCGATATTTCCGCTGAGGATTGTGTCGTCGGTGACCAGTCCCGGGAAGAATGCGATGGCGGGCAGCATCACGACCAACCACTTGCGCTCCCAGGCCTCGGCCATTTGAAAACCCGCCCAGAGTTCCAGCAGAAATCCAGAGAGCACTGCCAACCCGTAGAGTAGCCCGAGCAGCCATCCCGGCACAGCAGCACACAGGCGAAGGAGCGGCAGTGTCATCGGGGAATACACATAAGCATACGGGATGCGATCGGAGGGGCTGGGGTGCGGACGGTTCAGGAAAGCCAGTTGCGCCGCTATGCCGACGGCATAGGGATCTCCGCCGCGGTGGATCGTCTGCACGGCTCTCCAGGAAATCTGCGCGTCCCATCCCGCCGGACCCGTGTACGCCATTGCCGCGACCGCAACGATAGCGGCCACCCAAAACGCTATGACGATTCTCCGGCGAGACAGCCAGCCGAATGAGGATTCTCCCAAACGAGTTCCTATCTGCCATCGGGGTCATGGCCAGTTTCAAGATTTATGCTGCACTGCGAGACCCGAATGACTGGCCGTACACGCTTCTATTCGAAGATGCCTTGAGGCAAATACAGAGTTGTATGAGCGTGAAATCCTATCACCGTTTTTAGGTTTTGTTTCCGCAGCCTCGTATGAAGAGCGCAAGAGTGCACTCGGCCATCCCCGACCTGCTTGCACAAAAATTGTCAACTGAGGCTAAAAGTCGATGACGCTCGAAACCACGCCTGAGGAGACCCGCGCACGTCACAATCCGCGACCGACCTGGGCGTCACTTCAAAGGCCAACATTACAAAATTGTAATCTCGGCGTCATGCCGCTGTTTCTTTCTCAAAACTAGACTGGGCGTCCTTGTCCCTTAAATCCCTGCGCGAAACCCTGTTGGAGTTTCAGGAACACGATGAGAACCGCCAGGAAGTCCCTTCGGCCAACGTTGCGTCACGAACCAAATACAAAGAGGAGAACGGTACATGTCTCGAAAAAATAAGTCTCGAAATAAGTCGAGAACCAGAGCTCGACTCAACCATCTGCGTCCGCTGGCCGGCCTGCTGGCTGCGGGGCTGGGCTGTGCAGGCGTGGCCGCTGGCCAGTCCAAGCCGTACCCGACATATCAGACGGGCCCGCAGAAAAACGGTTCGTGGGTGGTCAGCGATGGCCAGATCATCACCCCGGCCGGCACCCAGGTCGACCTCGGCATCCGAGTCCGCGCGAAAGCGATCGCGCTCAACCCAAGCGCCAAAAGTCACACTGCCGCCGTCCTCACCATGGGCGCGACGGAGGCGGTCGAAATATTCGACACCAACACCGGCACCGTCCTGCAGGACTACGCCACGTTTGGAGAGGATTCGAGCGGCAGTTATAGCGGCATAGCCTATTCGGCGAATGGCAAATACCTGATCTTCAGTCAGGACAGCAGCAACGTCACCCTCGCCAAGGTGACCCCAGAGGGCTTGCTGGAAGACGACGCCCAGATCAGCGTGCCGCCAAACAGTTCTTTCATCAGCTGCTTCCCCAACAGCGCTCTCGGTGCGTACGCCCGGCCCTGCGCCACGTTCTACAATCCGTACACTTCTTATCCTGGCGGCATCGCGTTCTCAAAGGATGGCACCAGCGCTTATGCTCTGCTGAACCAGAACGATACGCTCACCCAGATCGACCTGACCGCGAACCCGCCGGTGCAGGGTACGCAAATCCGCGTCGGCAACGCGCCGCACAGCATCGTGATCGACAAAGCCGGCACCACCGCCTACGTCAGCAACGAGGGCGGACGAGCCGCTACTGAGGCGGATTTCCAGATCTACTCCGCCGGCACTGAAATCGTCGCCGACCCGGTGGTTGGCGCCGCGATCACCGGTACTGTTTCGGTGGTTGATCTGCCCACGATGACGGTCACGGCCACCATCTCGACGGGTCTACACCCGACCGGGATGGCGCTTTACGGAGACAACCTTCTGGTGGCCAATACCTATAGCGACACCATCTCGGTCATCGACACGGTCGCCAACGTAGTGAGGCGGACGATCAATCTAGGGCTACCGATTGGAGTTCCGGGCGCAGGCCAACCGGCTTATGGCGCCGCGCCGAACTCGATTGCCGTCGACGGCAAGAACGGCATTGCCTACGTCGCGCTTTATAACGCCAATGCAATCGCGGTGGTGGACCTCAGCAAGAACGCGACGACCCCCGTCTTAGGCATGATCCCGGTAGCCTATGCACCGGCCTCGGTCGTGTTGGACGAGGTCAACGACACGATCATTGTGGCCAACGACAAGGGCATCGGCGCGCGTCTTTCGTACGAATGCGACCACGGCGTCTGCAGCTACAATACCCACCAGGACAATGGCACCGTCAGCATCGTCCCGGTGCCGAATACCGCGACGTTGGAGGCGATGAGGGCGCAGGTATTCACAAACAACCACTGGGATCTGGTGCAAAACATCCAGTCCGCCAGCGGCGGCAGCCCGAAAACCAAGCCGGTCGTAGTCCCGGCCAAAATCGGCGATCCTTCATTGATCAAGCACGTGTTCCTGATCGTCCGTGAGAACCGCACCTACGATCAGATTCTGGGCGACGTGGCCGCCGGCAATGGCGAAGCCTCGTTGGCGGTGTTCGGCGGCAAGGACACCCCGAACGCGCACGCGCTGGTACAGCGCTTCCCGCTCCTCGACAATTTCTACGACCCCAGCCGCCAGTCGGCGGACGGTCACCAATGGATCACCGAGGGCATGGCGCCCTACGCCGACGACATCCAGTCGCCGGACTGGAACCGCAGCTATCCCGGCGGGAACGCCGGCGATGCCCTTGCCTATCAGAACAAGGGCTTCTTATTCTCGGAAGCGGCGGCCGCCGGTTTGTCGGTCAAGATGTACGGCGAATACGTCGAGTTCGATACCTACCTGCAACCCAACGGGTCGACCAGCGAACCGAGCTGGAGCGACTTCTACGCCGACTCGCAGAACTTCGAGGCTGGGCTGGAACCGACGCTGTTCTATCAGAACACGATCCAGGCACACTCTTCCGTCCCGGCTGTGTATCTCCACCTCATCCCGAACTTCCCGATATTCGATCTGGGCATTCCCGACCAGTTCCGCGTCGATCTGTGGGTGCAGGACTTCAATAATGACGTCGCGGCCGGTACGGTGCCCACCTTGAGTATCCTGTGGATTATGGATGACCACACCGGCGGCCCGCCGACTCCGGACGCCGAACAAGCCGATAACGACCTGGCCGTTGGGCGCATCATCGACTACATCACCCATAGCAACGTGTGGTCTACTTCAGCGATCTTCATTGAGGAAGACGACGCACAGAACGGCGTCGACCACATCGACGGCCACCGTAGTCCTGGCTATATCGTCAGCCCATACGCCGTGCAGGGCGGACCCACCGACCACACTTACTACACGCAGGTCAACATGACTCGAACGATGGAGCAAATCCTCGGCCTGCCTACCATGAACCAGTTCGACCTGGTGGCGTCACCGATGAGGACGGATTTCGTGAAGGGCGTGCCGCCCGCGGACAACTTCCTGCCGTGGACACACGTGCCGAACGAGGTTCCGCTGGATGACGGCGTTACCGCAGCCACAGCCGACGCAAAGAGCAACCCCAAGGTCAAGGCCCTGAGGGATGCCTGGCTCAAGAAGAAGGCGCAGATCTTCGCCGGCAAGCTGACCAAGCCTGACTCCGAAGACCCTGACACCGTCAACCATCTGAACTGGTACATGTCGACCGGCTTTACCCGGCCCTATCCGGGCGAGAGCACGGTTCGGCCTCCCAGCGAGTTCAACAAACCGGCGCCCACTACCACAGACTCGGACGACTAAAAAGCGTTCGAACTGCAACAGCCCTCTCCCCTAGAACCGGGGAGAGGGTTTTTTATTGCTGCCTCAAATGAAAAGTCCCACCTAACCTGATGTTTCTAGCGGGAACCCTCATCTCAGTCGTTTTCGTGGTGCACTGCTCGACCGTTCACGACCGGCATCGGGCGCGGCCATGGTGCACGGGGCTGATGGGCGCGATAAGAAATATGAATTGGACTCGATTTAGGCTTGCCGTTACTGTCGGCGGGTCGTTCGAACCTGATTGGCGCCACGTTCGAAGTTTTGGCCGCACGAAGGCCCGGGTGAATGAAAACCACGAGCAGCGTATGAAGCAACCTAAACGAGTCTGGGCATCCTTCCTTCGAACCGGACCTGGCTGTCTGCTCATCGGGCTGATCACGTTCGTCTGCTATCGCCTGCAACTGAATCTCACGATCACGGGCTTCCTCTACCTGATTGCGATTGTCTTGCAGTCACTGATAGGGAGCTTCGTGTCCTCCGCCGTGGTTGCCGTGGTTGCCGTTCTATGTCTGGATTTTTTCTTCACGACTCCTTTGTTTTCTCTTGAAGTTACGAGCCCCCTCGACATATTGGCGCTGACTTCGTTCCTGACTACGGGGCTGGTCGTGTCTCGACTCACCACTCGAGTGCGCGAGGAGGCAGCGATCTCAGACCACCAGCGGCGGCAGGTGGACCGGCTGTATCAGCTGGCGCAAATGTTATTGGCGGTGGATCCGGAAAAGACAACGTGCGCAACCTCGATCGAATTGTTTCGGAATGTTTTTGATCTTCAGGCGGTTTGCCTGTTCGATGCGGTGAAAGCAGAAATCTACTGTACGGGAACGATTCCCGGCCTCGCAGATCAGACCAGAGCTGCGTATTCCTCAGGCAGAGACAGTGAGGATGCGGGCTCGGGGAGATTGATTCGATGCTTACGCGCCGGGGGGAACATGATCGGTGCGGTCGGCTTTGCAGGTCTGGGTGATCCAGAGCTGACGGCGGGATCTCTGTCAGCGCTGGCCGCAGCCATGCTGGAAAGGGCACACACTTTTCGCAACGCCAGCCATGCCGCGGCAGCAGCCCAGGCGGAGTCGTTTCGAGGAGCTATTCTCGATGCCCTGGCGCACGAGTTCAAGACGCCGCTGGCCACCATCGTGACGGCGGCCGGGGGTCTCCGCGAACTCGGCCCTCTGTCCGCGGAACAGACGGAGCTGACGGATATTGTAGAAGCAGAGGCTTCGCGTCTCAGTTCGCTGACCTCTCGACTGCTGCGAACTGCGCAGCTGGATCGGGAGGAAGTTAAACCGCAACTGGAATTCACGGATTTATCCGATCTGGTTCGAGTTTTGGCCGACCAGTACGCCACGCAATGGTCTGACCGAAGGCTCTCCATTCAAAACGAGACGGAAACCACCGAGGTGATGGCGGACCCTGAATTACTTCAACTGGCGTTGCGGCAGCTGCTGGACAACGCGTGCAAGTATTCCACCCCAGGTTCGGCAGTTAAGGTCAGCATCGACGGGCAGGATGAGTGGGTGGAGGTTCGGACATCGAACAGTGGAAGTCCGATTCGGCCCGGTGAGCGGTCCAAGATTTTCACGCGCTTCTACCGGGGCGTCGAAACCAGGCATTGGACGCCGGGTTCGGGGCTGGGCTTATATGTCGCTCGGAAAATCGTTCACGCGCACGGTGGCAGTCTGGATCTCGAGGTGGCGACACCCAACGATCAAGCTACCGTGTTCCGCCTGGCGCTGCCCCGTGCACGACAGAATCGTGAAGAGCTGGAGCCCGCGAGTCTGGCACCCATGTTTGTTCAAAGGCCGCAGACAGAAAAGGAGACAAGCTTACGGTGAGCACGGATCGGCTCAACACATTGATTGTCGACGACGAGGCGCCTTTTCGCCGGGTACTACGGACCTCGTTGGCGCAAAGCGGGTTTGCGATCGACGAAGCTCAAAGCGGCGAAGAGGCCGTCGCTATTCTCACCAGGTGTGCGTTTGACCTTGTCCTGCTCGACATGAATATGCCGGGGATGGGCGGCGTGGAGGCTTGCCGTGAGATTCGCGGACTTGCGCCCAAGATCGGCATCGTGATGGTCACGGTGCAGGATGGCGAGAGCGAAATCGTGAAGGCCCTGGAGGCCGGCGCCGACGACTACATTACCAAGCCGGTCCGGCTCCGCGAACTGGTTGCCCGCCTAAAGGCAGTATTGCGGAGACTGCGCAGCGAGGAGGCCGCGGAGCCGACGTTGTTGCGTGCTGGCGACCTGGAACTCGATGTCAATCGACGTCTGCTTCACCGCCAGGGCAGAGCCATTCATCTCACTCCCACCGAGTTCGATCTGCTCGCGCTGCTGATGCGAAATCAGGGAGCTCCGATTACGCACACCCGGCTGTTGCGATCCATTTGGGGTCCGGAATATGGCGCCGAATTGCATTACCTGCGCTCTTTCGTCAAAACCCTGCGCCAGAAAATTGAAGAAGATCCCGCCAAACCAAAATACATTATGACCGAGCCTTGGCTGGGATACCGGTTCTGTGATCCTCTCGATATGTCCGCTGCCAAGTCCCACGTCGCATAACTCTGAAGTATTTCCGTCGACAGAATTCAGCAACACGACTGCCACTCGCCGGTCGTTCCCTTTGCAGTGAAGGAATTTATTCAAGCTAGTTGAATTATTAATGTCCATCTTCACGACTTCTTCATGCCCTACCCGTTACCTTCTTCATCACATTTGACGTTCTAGTTGCTTGGTGTCGGGTGAAGCGCTTGTGCAACCGCTTTACCTAGCGATCAAGTTTGGCGGGCTTTTCGACGGCAGTCGGACCAATCGGAAGCGCCCGCGTCGGCCATGGCGCGAAACGAAAACCGCAGAACCGGGGCTGCAGAGAAAAGCCGTTCGCTGCAGCGGGCTTTATTCGCTCTTTATGAACTTCTTACTCGATCTTTATGGGTTTTCAGATGTGATGGTGGTTTGAGTACGAACCAAGGCGGCAGGAGATGTGGTCTGTCGATTCAGCCCGACCGATCGACGCGTCATTGAGTAAAGAGAACCGGACTTCGG
>JBEKWZ010000124.1:0-7461 GCA_049512555.1 Candidatus Sulfotelmatobacter sp.
CGCTTCGAAGTTGTAGTAGTCCGTCTCGACCACGGGCCCCTCGGCGACGGAGTAGCCGAGTTTCTGGAAAACGGAAACGATCTCACGCCAGGTTTTCATGACGGGATGCTCGGCGCCAATCGTGCGGCGTACGCCCGGAAGAGAGATATCGAGCGGATATAGGCCCTTTGCGCGGGCGTGGTCTCCAAGGATTGCGACGTTCCGGTACCGGTCCTTCGCCTCGTCAACGGCCCTTTGGATCTGTGACCTGAGGTCCGCGTAGAGTGCACCGACGCGAGGTTTGCTCGCACCGGGCGCTGGCTTCAGCCAGGTCTCGTTCAGCTGTGTCGTGATCCCGTTTTTTCTTCCTGTCCAGCGAACGCGATATGCGTCCCAGGATGCCTCGTCTGTGACGGCCTTGGATTCGTCGTTCAGCTGTTTCACGACCTCGCCCGCAGCCGCGACAAGCGACTCTTCCGAATAGTCCGTCAGTTTGGGAACGGTGTAGGCCAAGATCACCTTGCAAAGTTGTTGTCATCCTGAGCGCGCCTTTTGCGCGAAGGACCTATGCAACTCCCTGCGGACTGCATAGGTTCTTCGCTTCGCTCAGAATGACAAAGCTATGTTTTAAGAACGCTGGGCGGCACGGCTGGAAGCCGTGCCCTTCCCGATTCTGCTGAAAGCTGATGGCTGAAAGCTGACAGCTAGCCTGCGATCGCGCCCTTGGCCTGCGTGGCCAGGCTGGTAAATCCGGCGGGATCTTTCACCGCCAGGTCGGCCAGAATCTTGCGGTCCAGTTCGATGCCGGCAACCTTCAAGCCGTGGATGAACTGGTTGTAGCTCATCCCGTTCAGCTTGGCGGCGGCGCCGATGCGCACGATCCACAGCGAGCGGTACTGCCGCTTGCGCTGCTTGCGGCCCGAGTAGGCGAACTTCAGTCCGCGCTCGACCGCTTCTTTCGCCGAACGGTACAGCTTCGACTTGGTAAGGAAATAACCGCTGGCGCGGTCTAATATCTTTTTGCGTTTGGCGCGGCGTTTCGTTCCGCGTTTTACACGAGGCATGGTGTTCTCCTTTTTAATTTCAAACTACTGGCGGCTGGAGGTAAGGACAAGAGTCGTGCCTCTTCACACGCCCGAAGCAATTGTTGATTGACGATTTTTGATTGTTGATTGAAAACTCTGACCAGCAGTGCCTTCAATCAACAATCGGCAATCACACAATCAACAATGCTTCATTGATACGGAATCATTCGCAGGACCTTGGCCAGGTCTCCGTCGCTCACCAGGCCACCGTGACGCAGCTTGCGCTTGCGCTTGGTGTCCTTAGAGGTCAGGATATGACGCAGTTTCGCATGCCCCCGCTTCACTTTTCCAGTTCCGGTTTTCTTGAAGCGCTTGGCAGCGCCTTTGTGTGTTTTCAGTTTCGGCATAAACCCTCAATAGAACAGCCGCCGGCTTTCAGCCATCAGCTGTCAGTTTCAAATTCGTTCTCGCAGGATGTCTGATGACCGCTCAGGCGAGACATGTTCCTACAACCCCAACCTGTCATTCCGAGACGTTCGCAGCCGCGAAGCGGTGAGAGCGTGCGAGGAACCTGCTTTTCCCTACGACGCGGGCTTGGCGACCTGCGCTGGAGGAGCGCTGGGGCCGGGCGCGCTCTGCGCTGCAGCCTTGTGCTTCTCTTCCCTCTGCTTATCTTTCTCTCGTTCCTTTTCCGTCTTCTTTGGAGCCAGAATCGCGTGCAGCGTGTTGCCCTCTTGCCGAGGACGAAACTCCACGATGCTGTGCGGCTCCACGTCTTTGATCAGCCGCTCCAGAATCTGGCGGCCGAGCCCGGTGCGCGTCATCTCGCGTCCGCGGAAGAAGATGGTCGCCTTGACCTTGTCGCCCTCATCCAGAAACCGCAGCACATGATTCTTCTTGGTCTCGTAATCGTGGTCGTCCACATTGATGCGGAACTTGACCTCTTTTACGGTGATGGTTTTCTGGTGCTTCTTAGCTTCGCGCTCTTTCTTTTCCTGCTGGTAAAGATACTTCCCGTAGTCCATGATGCGGCACACGGGAGGCTGCGCGGTGGGCGAAATCTCAACCAGGTCCAGATTCTTTTCGCGGGCTTTTTTGATGGCCTCGTAAGGCGGCATGATGCCAAGCTGCTGCCCTTCGTCATCAATCACGCGGATTTCACGCGCCCGAATACGATCGTTGGTGCGGATAAAACGTTTATCGATACAGTCCTCCGTGCTCTAAGCGACTGAGAATAAAGAATTATAGCATGAGGATTCCCCAGTCCGGCCGATCTGCGAGAAAATGGAGTCCGTAGAAGTCTGCCGTAGAGACGCAGCCTGCTACGTCTCCGCCGGCGGCGCCACGAACGACAATTCGCGAGAGGTGGCCAAAGACGTAGCAAGCTACCTCTCTACAGATGGGATTTTGATGCGAGGTCAGAATCATGTGCAGAAATATTAAGACCCTTTTCAACTTCGATCCGCCGGTTACCGACGAAGAAGTGCGCGCCGCTTCGCTCCAGTTCGTCCGCAAGATCACCGGCTTCAATAAACCTTCCAAGGCTAACGACGCCCTCTTCCAGGCCGCCATCGACGAGGTGGCCTCGATCTCGACTCGGCTGCTGCGCTCGCTCGAAACCACGGCTCCGCCCAAAAATCGCGAAGAAGAAGCGGCCAAGGCGAAAGCTCGTGCCGCGGAACGTTTCGGAACTTAGGGCCAAACCGTTCCATACACCGAACCCGGAGCTGCTGCCCCGCCGCCCCTTGGACATTATCTTGACAGCAGGAAAAAGGCGCTGTAGTCTCGCGGCCATAGCGCTTTCGTGCGCGCTTCGACGTGCCTGTCCCGCGTCGTGGCTTTGCCCCCTGCGGCCTCTGCTTTCCCCCTCTGGCCGGGGGACTCCCACGCGAAAACGTAACCGTGTCGCGAGAGGCCTCAATGCCCGATCGATCGAAACTGTCCATCTGTCCCGGATTCTTCCTACTGTTTTTAGCTATGTCCGCGCTGTTTCCCATCCCATGCCGAGCCCAGGGTTTTCCGCCGCTTTCTCCCGACGATCTGAAGATGACCAGCGAGCCGAAAGCTCCTGGCGCGCCCGCCATCATACTGTTTCGCGAAGTCGACCGCGATGACAACGTGCGCACCCCGCACGAAGACAATTATTTGCGAATCAAGATTCTGACCGAACAGGGGCGCGAGAACGCTAATGTCGAGATTATCTTCGACAAGGGCAACGAGAATGTGGCAGGTATTCGGGCGCGCACCATTAAGCCTGACGGCTCCAGCGTCAATTTCGACGGCAAGGTGTATGAGAAGACGATCGAGAAAGCTCGAGGGCTGAAGTATCTGGCGAAAACTTTCACCCTTCCTGACGTGCAGGTCGGCAGCATCATTGAGTACCGCTACACCGACGACCTGCGGGAGAACTACGTCTACAGTTCACACTGGATTCTGAGTCACGAGCTATTCACCCGCAAGGCAAAATTCACTCTGAAACCTTACCTGACGGATTACAACCCGCCTCGGTTGCGCTGGACCTGGCAAGGGCTGCCTCCTGAATTGAAGCCAGTAAGAGGTCCCGACAACATCATTCGGCTGGAGATGAACGACATCCCGGCCTTCCAGGAGGAGGATTTTATGCCGCCTCCCAACGAACTCAAAGCGCGAGTGGATTTCATCTACGACTTCGACTTCCTGGATAGCAGTACTGCCGACCAGTTCTGGCGGCAAGTCGCCAAGAAACGGCGCTCGACTCTGGAGAGCTTTATCGGCAAACGCAAAGCGATGGAAGACGCGGTCGCCCAGATCATCTCCCCCGGCGATTCCCCGGAAGTGAAGCTGCGGAAAATCTATGACCGCGTGCAGCAGATCCGCAACACCAGCTATGAGGTCCACAAAACCGAGCAGGAAGAAAAGCGCGACAAAGAGAAGCCGGTCGAAAATGTAGAGGAACTCTGGAAGCGCGGCTACGGTGACGGCATTCAACTGACGTGGCTCTACCTGGCGCTGGTGCGCGCGGCGGGCTTCGAAGCCTACGGGGTCTGGGTTTCGAGCCGCAGTGAGTACTTCTTTCATGCCAACACGATGGAAGACCAAAAGCTCAACACCAACGTGGCCCTGGTCAAACTGAACGGGAAGGATCTCTACTTCGATCCGGGTGCTGCGTTTACTCCGTTTGGCATGCTGACCTGGCCTGAGACCGGCGTAACAGGATTGTGCCTCGACAAGGAAGGCGGCACCTGGGTTACGACAACGCTTCCGGACGCCTCTGAGTCGCGCATCGTGCACCTTGCCAAACTCCGACTCAGTGACGCCGGCACTCTCGAAGGAAAACTTACCGTTACCTACACCGGGCTGGAAGCGATGTATCAAAGGCTCGAAGCCAGGAACGAAGACGATGTAGCCCGCAAAAAACTTCTCGAAGACCTGGTCAAGAATCAGATTTCGGCAGCCCCGGAACTGGAACTTACGAACCAGCCGGATTGGAGCCATTCGGGAACTCCCTTGGTCGCCGAGTATCAAGTCAAGATTCCCGACTGGGCTTCCAACGCGGGGAAGCGCGCGGTGGTTCCGGCGTCGGTTTTCGCTGCAGTCGAAAAGCACGTATTCGAACATGCGAACCGGGTGCAGCCGATCTATGTGGAATACCCGTTTGAAAAAAACGATGACGTCACCATCGAACTTCCCCAGGGTTGGCAAGTGAGCAGTGTGCCGCCGCCACAGGACCAGCCCGGCCATATTGTCGCCTACAGTTTGCAGGTAGGAAAAGACGGCGACGCGCTGCACTTGACGCGGAAGCTCAGCTGGAATTTTCTTTTTCTAGAGCAGAAGTACTACCCCGCGTTGCGCAATTTTTTTCAAACGGTGAGGACCGCAGATGACCAACAAATTGTCTTGCAACCCGCCGCAGCGTCCGCCGGTGATTAGCCGTCCGGTCCTGCAGATTTCTTTTTTCGCCGGGATCCTGCTCTTCGCCGGAGCCTTCTTCCCCGGCGCGCCCTGCGCCTTGGCCGCCGATGCCCCGCCGTGGATGCACGCCGTGGTGAATGCGCCCCTGCCAGCTTACGACGAAAAGACAGACGCGGTCCTGCTTTACTCCGAGACCGACGTCACTGTGATCGCGACCGACAAAATCAAAACCACGGTGCGCGAGGCCTACAAAATCCTCCGGCCCAACGGCCGAGAGCATGGCACAGTCTATGTGTTCTTCAACCCGCAGCGCAAAATCAAGAGCCTGCACGGCTGGTGCATTCCCGCCCAGGGCAAGGATTACGAAGTCAAGGACAAGGACGCGGTGGAGATCTCGCCGCCCAACATTGAGGGTGCCGAGTTAATCTCGGATGTGAAGTTCAAGGTATTGCGCATTCCCGCCGCCGACGTCGGCAATATCGTCGGCTACGAGTACGAAGTGGAAGAGCGGCCGTTCTTTCTGCAGGATATGTGGATGTTCCAGGAAGGCGACCCAGTGCGCCAGGCGCATTACTCCCTGCAACTGCCGGCTGGTTGGGAGTTCAAGTCCTCGTGGCTGAACCATCCTGAGATCAATCCTTCAGACTCTGGCAACAATCTATGGCAGTGGAGCGTGGCTGATGTAGAAGCGATCCGCCATGAGCCAGCCATGCCCCCGTACGAAGGCGTCGCTGGCCAGATGATTGTGACTTTTTTCCCGCCGGGCGGGAAAGCGGCGAATGGATTTGCCCAGTGGGACGACATGGGAAAGTGGTACAGCACGCTGTTGTCCGGGCGCGTAGATGCCTCGCCCGAGGTCAAGCAGCAAGTCGCTACGCTGACCGCGGGGAAGAACACACAGCTCGAAAAGATGCAGGCAATCGGGCAATTTGTGCAGCGTGACATCCGCTACGTCGCCATCGAACTGGGCATCGGCGGCTGGCAACCCCACCCCGCACCGGAAGTGTTTTCCCATCGGTACGGAGACTGCAAAGACAAAGCGACACTGACACGGGCCATGCTGCACGAAATCGGGATCGACTCCTACCACGTAGCGATCAACACCGAGCGCGGCGTAGTCACCCGCGAAACACCGGCCCACCATGGAGGCTTTAACCACGTCATTGTTGCCATCAAATTGCCCGACGGCTTGGTCGATTCCTCGCTCGTTGCCGTCTTGCAGCATCCGAAGTTGGGCCGGTTGCTGTACTTCGATCCCACCGACAACATCACACCCTTCGGCCAAATCCGCAGCGAACTGCAGGACAACTATGCGCTCCTGGTGACCCCAAACGGCGGTGAACTCATTCCGCTGCCCCAGCAACCTTCTGCCATGAACAGCATTGAGCGCACTGCCAAGCTGATTCTTGACGCCGGAGGCACACTCAAGGGCGATGTCAAGGAAGTGCGTCTCGGCGGTCGTGCCTGGCAGCAGCGCGGAGCCCTCATGAACGTCACCAATAACGCCGATCGCATTAAGCCGATCGAAACTCTGCTCGGCAGTTCGCTCTCCAGTTTTCACATCACGCACGCCTCCGTCGTGAACCTGCAGGAGACCGACCGGCCCTTCGGCTTCAACTACACCTTCGAATCCGATCACTATGCCAAGGACGCCGGCGGATTGCTGCTGGTACGGCCCCGCGTGCTCGGCAATAAGGGCTTCCATTTCTTTGAAGACAAAGAACCGCGCAAGTTTCCCTTCGAACTCGAAGGGGCGGCGCGCGACGTCGACACCTTTGAGATCGCCATTCCCGCCGGCTACGTGGTCGACGACATGCCACCTCCGGTCGACGCCGACTACAGCTTTGCCAGCTACCACTCCAAGACGGAAGTAAGCGAAGGCGTGATACGGTACACGCGGACTTTCGAGGTCAAGGAACTGAGCGTGCCCGTCAGCCGGGCCGACGACCTCAAGCGCTTTGACCGCGCGATCGCGGGCGACGAGCGCAACACGGTTGTCCTGAAAGCCGTCGCCCATTAGGCGCTGTCCGACTGGAGACTGATTGAGACTACAACTGGAAACCCGCGACGTTGGGCGGGTCACGATCGTGCGCTGCAAGGGACGCCTGGTGGCCGGCGGCGAGACCGATGCTTTACGCGCTCATGTGACCCATCTGCTGCGCGACCGGCGCTCGATCGTGTTGCATCTCGGCGAAGTGGTATTCATCGACAGCAGCGGACTCGGAACCATGGTGCGCACGCTGACCAGCACCCGCCAGGCGCATGGCGACCTGAAACTCTGCGATGTTCCCGAACATGTCCGCAAAGTGCTACAGATGTCTCATCTGACAAAGTTGTTCGACTCACACGAGTCGGAAGACAACGCCGTGGCCGCGTTCTACCGCAAGCCAGTGCAGGCCGAGCAGCCCGTCTCGATGGGACGAAGCGTGTTGTGCGTTGATCGCAACGCCGACGTGGTCACCTACGTTCGCGAGCTCTTACACCGCGCCGGATACGACGTCCACACCAGCAACCACCTGCGTGACGCCCTCATCCTGATGCGGGTTTCACGTTTTGATTTGCTGCT
>JBEKWZ010000125.1:0-7435 GCA_049512555.1 Candidatus Sulfotelmatobacter sp.
CTGCGGGAATTTGTGCCCGCGTAGCTGAATTGGCAAAGCGCCTCACGTTCCGTGGTCGCTGATTCCCCGGCCAAAAACAATTTCTCAAAGAGAGCTGTACAACAAATGACTCCGGCCTGGCGCCGGTTAGAAAAATGAATATGCTGCAAATTCTGAAAGGTGTGCTGACCGGCCGGAACGAGTTCGCCTCTGGCGGGCTTCTGCTGATGATCATCGGCGGAGTGAGCGTATGGCTGCGAGCTGTGCCGGAGACTATCTGGTACTGGATCGTCGACCAGACCACGATGATGATCACGGTAAAGGATGACGACGCCGCATTCGTGTGGGTAAAAGAATGGTTTCTGGAACAGAAGTTTCTCAAGCGAATTCGCCGCGTTGATCTGGATACGACGTTGCGTAATGAGCGGATCGCGTTGATTCCAGCGCCAGGAAAGCACTGGTTCTGGTATGGCGGCAGGCCCTTCGAGGTGTGGTTTTCTCGTACCGAGAACACTCACGAACGAAGTGGCAGGCGAGTCGAGTCGCTCACGTTTCGGACGCTCGGCAGGAATCGATCGTCTCTTCAGCGCCTCGTGGACGACGTTGTAAGGTGCCATAGCAAGCGGCTTGGTGTGCAGTCGTACTTGTACATGTACAACGACGGGTGGGATTACCTGGAAGGCTATTCGCCACGCATGCTCGAATCGGTGGTGTTGGAACCAGGAGAAAAGGAACACTTGCTGCGAGACATGGCGCAGTTCCGAAAATCGAAGCAAAGATACGAACGGCTGGGAGTTCCTTATCATCGCGGCTATTTGTTTTATGGGCCGCCGGGAACAGGGAAGACTTCGCTCGTGTCTGCGTTGGCCGCGCATTTTGGATTGTCGATCTACACGGTCAACCTCGCAGACTTCAACGATCGCACTCTGATGAGTGCGGTCAATCAGGTGCCAGCGAGGTCCGTCCTGTTATTTGAAGACATCGACTGCATGAAAGGCGGTCAATCTCGCGACGGAGCGGATTCGCGTGCTGGGCAGAATGGGCCCGCAACGTCTGGTGCAAAGGATGGCACTTCAACTCAGAACGGAGTTACGCTGTCTGGTTTGCTGAATGTGTTGGACGGCTTTCATGCCCCCAACGGCGTGCTGTTCGTTATGACGACGAACCGTATGGAAAAACTAGACCAGGCTCTGCTGCGTCCGGGAAGGATCGACTACAAGCTATACCTCGGCAAGGCGAGCGACCGCCAGAAAGTTGATCTGTATCGCAGGTTTTTTCCGGAGTCGTCGGAATCGGAGGCGCGGAATTTTGTGGAAGCGTCACAATCCGCAGAGACGATGGCCGAGTTTCAGGGATTGCTCTTGGCTTTGGAGCAGGGAGAAAAACAATTGGACTCTGCAACACCGTGTCATGCAATCCTGGCATAGGTTTCGCCGGTGGCGAAGACGAGGGTTACTTCTTAATCCGAAAGTCGCAGGTTCGATTCCTGCCATGGCCTTCGGCCATGTAGCTCAGTGGTAGAGCATCGGAACAATATACCGTCGTCGCTGTATTCCCCGGCGAATGTCTTGCGATCTGCACTTAGTAACTACGTTGTGTAACTTACTAAGTGTGTCAATTGTTGTTGAATGAGTTGTGGACCTTAAGAGTGAAAGGAGGCCGATCATGGCCCGACTGAATTTGCTGAATCTGACCTTTGGACCTCGCACGGACGAGGGCGCTCCGGCGCGAAACATCTCTCCGGAACTGCAGCTGCGTCGCTCCGTGCTGGCGTGCCTGCTCTGGGAGAACCAGTTCTACGAGGACGGAGTCGAAATCGGCGGCCGCATCGCCGAGCTGGTCCCCAGAGTCGCCGCGGAGAAGGTGGCTGCGCTTGCGATCGAGGGCCGGGAGCGGATGAAGCTGCGTCATGCGCCGCTTCTGCTCGTTCGCGAGATGGCTCGCCACAAGACGCACCGTGCCCTGGTGTCTGAGACTCTTGCCCAGATCATCCAGCGTGCCGACGAACTCGCTGAGTTTGTCGCCATCTACTGGAAGGATGGGCGCGTGCCTCTGTCGGGCCAGGTAAAGAAGGGTCTGGCGGCGGCGTTCCCGAAGTTTGATGAGTATCAGCTCGCCAAGTACGACCGTGGCGGGCCGGTCAAACTGCGGGACGTGCTCTTCCTCTGCCACGCCAAGCCGCGCGATCAGGCGCAGGCCGAAGTTTGGAAGAAGCTGGTCTCGGAGCGCCTGACCACGCCGGATACCTGGGAGGTCGCTCTCAGTTCTGGCGCCGGCAAGCGCGAGGCCTGGGAGCGTCTGCTTCGCGAGCGGAAGCTGGGCGCGCTCGCCCTGCTCCGCAACCTGCGCAACATGCGCGAGGCCGGAGTGGACGAGCCGCTCGTTCTCTCCGCGCTTGCTGCGATGAGCACGGCGCGTGTGCTGCCGTTCCGTTTCCTGGCGGCGGCTCGTTACGCTCCGCAGTGGGAGGCAGCGCTTGAGCAGGCCATGCTGAAGTGCGTTGCCGAAACCGAAAAGCTGTCCGGGAAGACCATCGTACTGGTGGACGTTTCCGGTTCGATGACTGCGCCGCTGTCTCGCCGCTCCGAGATGCAGCGCACTGACGCAGCTTACGGCTTGGCTGTGCTGCTGCGTGAGATTGCAGAGAAGGTTGCGGTGTACAGCTTCTCCGACAATCTGGTCGAGGTGCCGGCGCGTCGTGGTTTCGCACTGCGCGATGCCATCGACGCCTCCCAGCGCCACAACAGCACGCAGCTCGGCGACGCGGTTGAGAAGCTGAACCGCAACGAAAAGTGCGACCGCCTGATCGTGATCACCGACGAGCAGGCGCACGACCGGGTACCTGCGCCCACCGGCAAGGGCTACCTGATCAACGTCGCCAGCTTCAAGAACGGCGTGGGCTACGGCAAGTGGACGCACATCGATGGCTGGAGCGAGGCGGTCATCGAGTACATCCGCGCGCTGGAGCAGACGGCGTCCTCTAACTGAAATCGTGCCGGGCAAGCTGTTATCGCTCGTCCGGCACGAATTTCGATCAAAGAAGCATTCTGTGCCAGCGCAGAACCCGAGAAATCAATTCGCGCGGATGGCCTTCGCGGCTGACTGCTAAAGCTGATAAGTCTGCACATTGGCTCGACCTCGCTTATCGAGACCACGATTGGACGCTTATCGGTTTGAACACTTATTTCCAATTCGATACCATTGCGTTCTGATCCGCGGTTTGTCGAACTGGTCCGCAAAGTCGGCCCGCCGCAGTAATCTGTCTTGACACGCCCCTGGGGTATCACCTTCTATATGGTTCTGTCAGCAATATGAAGCGGAGGAAGTTTATGCAAGTCCGGAACGTCTGGAACTGTTTCTTGGTCGGAGCGCTCATCGTCTGCTCGACCTGTATGCCGATCGAAGCGCAGTCAACCTCATCTTCTTCGAAACCGGCCGCGCCGGCCGAGAGCGCCTCGGGATACAACCTGCCGCCGAAAAATATTCTGGACGTCATGCGCGCTCCCTTGCCGCCTCAGCCGTCCGTGAGCCCGACCCATGACTCGATTCTGCTGGTGTCCTGGCAGGAATACCCGTCCATTGCCCGCGTGGCCACGCCCTTCCTGCGCCTGGCTGGTGTGCGGGTTGAGCCCAGGAATCACAGCAAGCACGACACTCCCGGCGGTTATGGCATTACTCCCTGCGCCACTGGTTTCGACCTGGTGCACGTTGCCGATGCCGCGCAGATTCAAGCCGCGCAAGTTCATCTCGCTCTTCCCGCGGGCGCGTGCCCGGGCCAGCCCATCTGGGCCGCCGACGGAAAGCGATTCGCCTTCGCCAACATCGCTTCGGAATCCGTCGAACTCTGGATCGGCGACGCCAAGACCGGTGAAGTGCACCGCGTACCCGGAGCCCGTCTCAACCCCATGTTTGACGACGCGATCCAGTGGATGCCCGACCAGAAGACTCTTCTGGTCAAGCTCGTGCCCAAGGGCATGGGCGCGCCCCCGCCCGAACCTATCCTGCCCATCGGCCCCAGCATCCAGGAGACCGACGGCGAAAAAGGACAGAGCAGCACCTACGAAAATCGTGACACGCTCAACAACAAGCATGACGAAGATCTCTTCGACTACTACGCGGCCACGCAACTTGCCCTGGTCAATGCGGCCACCTCGACCATCACGCCTATTGGCAAGCCCGCCAATTACGAGTCGCTCGATCCCGCGCCCGATGGTCAGCACCTTCTCGTCACCGCCATCCACAAGCCCTACTCTTACGTTGTTACTTACGAGCGCTTTCCGAAAGAAGTTGAGGTCTGGGACATGTCCCATCCCGCCCACGTTCTCACCCACACCATCGCCTCGCTTCCTCTCGCGGATCGCGTTCCCATCCACGGAGTTCCGACTGGGCCGCGCGATTTTTCCTGGCGCGCCACCGATCCCGCGACCCTCGTCTATGCCGAAGCGCTGGATGGCGGCGACTGGAACGTGAATGTTCCCGCTCGCGACAAGGTCATGCTCGCGAAGGCGCCGTTCAGTTCAGCTGCCGTCGAAATCACACGCACCGAGCAGCGCTATGAGGACTTCGCCTGGAGCGAACAGCCGAGCGTAGCGCTACTGACGCAATACGATAACAACCGTCACTGGACCAAAAGCTTCATCGTCGATGTCGATGATCCTCAACAGAAGCCTCGCTTGCTTTGGGATCTTTCGACGGATGAGAGTTACAAAAATCCCGGCTATCCCGTGCATCGCCAATTGGCGAACGGTTCCTGGGTAGTTCGCCAGGACGGGGATTCGATCTACCTTTCGGGAGTCGGCTCTTCGCCCGATGGAGACCGGCCGTTTCTCGATCGGCTTGACCTCAAAACGCTAAAAACAGAGCGCCTGTTTCGCTGCGATAAAACTTCTGTCGAGCGATTTCTTTCTTTCACCGGACCGGACACGCGGACATTCCTTACCTGGCATCAATCGCCAACCGACCCGCCCAATGCCTTTACGCGAACGCTGGGAAAGCCTGTCGATGCCCCTGAAGGAGAAGCGACCTTCGCCTCCACCAGCGTCGCGCTGACGCATATTCCCGATCCCACGCCCGAAGTGCGCGCCATCAAGAAACGCCTGGTCAAGTACAAGCGCGCCGACGGGCTCGACTTGTCGTTCACGCTCTACACGCCGCCCGGCTACAAAGAAGGCACGCGTGTTCCGACCATTCTTTATGCCTATCCTCTCGACTACGCCGACGCGTCGACCGCCGGCCAGGTCACAGGCTCGCAGGAAACCTTCACCCAACTCTACGAATACCGACTGCTGCTGCTCGGGGGCTACGCCATCATCGACGACGCTGCCTTCCCCATCATCGGCGATCCGAAAAAAGCTTACGACACTTATCTCGAGCAACTCGTCGCCGATGCCAAGGCCGCCGTCGACGAGGCAGTTCGACAAGGCGTCGCCGACCCCGACCGCATCGGAGTCACCGGACACAGCCACGGCGCTTTAATGACCGCCAATCTGGTGGCGCATTCCGACTTGTTCCGCGCTGGCGTCGCCACCAGCGGCTCCTTCAACAAAACCCTCACTCCTTTCGGATTCCAGAACGAGCGGCGCTCGGTGTGGGAGGCGACCGATGTTTATTTAAAGGTCTCTCCATTTTTCTTCGCCGACAAAATCAAGATTCCGTTGCTTATCATGCACGGCGCGGAAGACGCGAACCCCGGCACTACGCCGCTGCAAGCTCACAAGCTCTACGAAGCCATTCGAGGCAACGGCGGCACGGCTCGTCTGGTGATGCTGCCGCACGAGCCGCACTGGTATACCGCCATGGAATCCAATGAGCAGCTCGTCTACGAGATGCTTCGCTGGTTTGACAAATACGTGAAGAACGCTCCGCCTCGCCCGGTGAATGGAACCCAGTAGAAGGTTTCAGCCGCGGCAAGGGTCTTCGACCGTTCAGTCTTTCGGGAACAGACTGGTTCGCGTGAGAAAGCAGGACTCGCGCGCCTCCGCGAACGACTCGTGTTCCCGTACGTCGTAGACGACGATTTTCACGCCGTTCTTAAGCACATAGTTCAGCTCGTCGCTGCTGTACGCAAGTTGCAGGTGGTCGACCGGGACTCCGTACTGGTCCCGATAGAAAAATGGACCGTCGGTGCCGTAACGCGCCACGATCAAACACGGGGCTATCTTCGCACCAGGAGTTTCCTGAGCCTGCATCAACGCTGACAGTGCCAGTACAACAAGGCAGATCATCGCAAGCGCATTCTTCATAAGTTCACCTCGCCAATACAGCAATCTCATTCTACGGCTGAGTAGAGAACGGATGATCGCAACTATCTTGCGCGGCTATCTTGCAAGGTGTGTGCGTTGGCTTACAGCCGGTTCACTGCTGCTGTTGCTGTTCCTGGTCTGACCGCGCCGTAGGCCGCACCAGCACCGGTCTCGACCGAACCACAAAGCTCGGAATCACGGGCTCGGGAGGCGCAGTGTCCGCGGGGCTCACCGTCACGGCCACGCTCAACTCGCTCTGTGCCTCGCCCTTGTAGACTCCGCGCGTCGGAGGAACGTCGGCATAGTCGCGTCCAATGGCGACGCGAATGTGCCGGTCGCCTCCGACAAGATTGTTGGTTGGATCGAACGCAACCCAGCCCAGTCTCGGCACCAGCGCTTCAATCCAGGCGTGCGACGCGCCTTCGAGCGAACGATCGTGTTCATCTTCGTCGCGATGAAACATGTAGCCGCTGACGTAGCGGCACGGGATCTTCACCCGGCGCACCAGTGCGATCATGATGTGGGCAAAATCCTGGCACACACCCTGCCGCGTCTCGAGCGCTTCTTGAATCGGCGAATCGACTTTCGTGCTGTTCGGTACGTAGGCAAATAACTTGTAGATGGCTTCGTTGAGTTCCGTCAGCATGCCCAGCGGATTTCCCCGCCGGTCGAAGCCGAGTTCCGTAGCGAGTTGCTCGAGGGGCGCACTCGATTGCGCGAAGTGGCTGGGCAAAAGCATTTCCCAATAGTCGTTGCCCGCGACCAGAGCATCCAGGTCGGCCCAGTCGCCGCTGTCGGCCGCGCGCGGCGCTGCCCCGCTTTGCACTTCCACCGCCGACTGCGCCGTGACTTTTACCACCGTATGTTTTCCGGCAATATCGAAATGATGCACCACGTTCCCCATGAAATCGCGGTACTGCATCACGTTCGCCGCCGGGTCCACGTTGAGGGCGAAGTTGAGACAGCGCTGCTCCCCGTCGCTGCGCGGCTGCAGACGCACCTCCATCACACTTTCCCGCACTGCAGGTTCGTAGCGAAACGTAGTCGTGTGCCGCACGGAATAGATCAACTCTCACTCCTCGCTCGCAAACTGCTTGCCGCTGCCCTCGGGGGCTAAAGCCCAGTCTTCCGGAGATCCGGACGGCACGGCTGAAGCCGCGCCCTTCCACAACCGCTCTCACGAGACCAGCGCCGCCTCGACCGCATAATCAAAA
>JBEKWZ010000126.1:0-7428 GCA_049512555.1 Candidatus Sulfotelmatobacter sp.
ACCGCGGCCGACTCCGTCGCTCGTCCATGGGTGCTAAACGTGATCGTGGCCTTTGTTTCGCTGACCCTTTGGTTCGGAGTAGGCTGGGCGGGGCGGGCGATTGCCTTTATTCCCTAGGCGCGTTATGCTACGTCGATTCCCCCAGGAGGCGTCGCATGACTTCCAGGGCCAAGCTCTTCCTCTTCGTTGTGTTCGCCATGCTGCTGGTCGGGCAGGCTTCGGCGCACCACAACATGACTGCGGTCTTCGACTTCAATGATCGGGTCACCGTCACAGGCACGTTGACCGTGATCGATTGGCGCAATCCCCACACCTACTTCACGGTCGAGGCAAAAGGCGCGGGCGGCGCAATTGAAACCTGGCAGATTGAGGGCCCCTCACCCAGCTTTTTCCGAATACGCGATGTCGGCAAGCCTGATTTCGAAGACAGCGTTGGAAAGACGGTGACCGTGGAGATCAGCCGCGCTCGCGACAAGTCGCGCTCCGGGCTCATCCGAACATTCACATTGTCCAACGGGAAAATCGTCTCGGCGTGCCCGCAGAACTGTTAAGCCCATTCACGGGGCACGCTAGCGGAGTTTTCGATGAAGATTTCTGCGTACGTTGCGGTCATCTTGACCGCTGCCTCTCTCTGCCATGCCCAGACCGCCGGCCAGGTTGTGGGCCAGGGCCTGAGCGCCGAAGCTAAATCCAAAGACGTGGCCGAAGCCAGGGCCAAGCGGAACGCCCAGACTTTCCAGAACACGGCCTCAGTCCTTACTTTGTTGGATCGCTATGGGAAGCAAACGGGAAAGGTCGGCGAACGGGCGCTCTACGATAGCGCGGTTTTGTCTCCGGACGGCAAACGCGTGGCCGCGATTGAGCAAGACCTGGAGAACGAAAGCTTCGACCTCTTTGTGTTGGATGTAGCGACCGGCGCAGCCACACGGCTCACCACCAGCGCCCGGACTGAATTCGTGTTTGCGCCGGTCTGGTCGCCCGACAGCAGCCGGCTGGCCTACGTCACCATGCGCGGGGGCAAAGAGAGGGTCTATGCGCGAGCCGCGAATGGGCAGGGCCCCGAGGAACTCGTCTACAACAATCCTGGAGCGTTCATGGACCTGACCGACTGGTCCTTGGATGGCCAGTTCCTGACCTTCTCCATTTCCGACATTAAGGGAGGAGATCTCTACGTTCTGAAGGTTGGAGGCGACCCCGACCGCAAACCGATCGAGGTCTGTCACAGCGATTTGCGGATTTTCGACTCGCACTTCTCTCCCGATGGCCGCTACCTCTCCTATATTGTGTTGGACAAAACGGACAAGGGCGAGGTTTTCGTCCGTCCCTCCGATCCCACATTGAATGCGGGCCCGTGGCAAATTTCTGACGGCAGCTTCAGCCCCGGATTCTGGGTGGATGGCGGCAAAGAGCTGTACTATATGGCCCGCGACCGTTCCGTGATGGCCGCCGAGGTCAGCACTTCGCCATCCTTCTCGTTCCAAAAGCCCCGGCAGCTGTTCCGTCAGGATGTTCCGGTTCCGGACCAACTGATGTACATCAGCGGCAATGGGGAGCGGTTTCTCGTCCTTCCCCCGGCGCGGGGCCAGCAACTTCAGCAGGTCACGATCTTCGATCGCAAAGGACAGGTGTTGAAAAAAGTGGGCGAGCCGGCCCTGTATACGCGACCAGCCTTTTCCCCTGACGGCACGCGGCTGTTGGTGATGAAGGAGGACGTCAAGACGGGCCAACAGGATCTCTGGGTTCTCGATATCGACACGGCCAAAGCCACCCGTATCACCGACGACACGCGGTTTAAGACCACACCCCTATGGTCGGTGGACGGAAAATACATCTTCTATTCCACACTGCTGGACGGGGACTGGCCGGTTTATCGCAAGGCCGCGGACGGAACCGGCAAAGAAGAACTGTTGTTTCGTTACACACCCGGCGCATTTGTGGGGCTTAGTGATATCTCTCCGGATGGGAAATATCTTGTCTGCGGCTCGGGAGGGGTCGTCTTGCTGGTGCCGCTGACCGCGAGCGATCCGACGGAGCGCAAGCCCGTTGACTATCTGCGGGATGAGTTTGATAACGAGAGCGGCAGGCTATCTCCCGACGGCCGCTTTATCGCGTACCGGTCGGATGAGGCCAAACCTGAACGGTACGAGGTTTATGTTCGCCCCTTCGACGCTGCCAAGCCAGCGGACGAAAAGAAATGGCAGGTGTCGAAGGATGGCGTTGTCGCCATGCTGCACTGGCGCGGCGACGGCAAGGAGATTCTCTTCCGCGGGCAGGAACTGGATTCCGACGACCTGGTGATGATGGCCGCTGAGGTAGAGACTACCCCTACGTTCCGGGTGGGTGCGCCCAAAGTGCTCTTCAGGCTCCCCGGGCCCGTCAAAGACAGCCTTGGGGCGGTCAGCCACGACGGGCAACGGTTTGTCCTTCCCATCAATGTGCCCGCGGATAAAACTGCGCAAGCCTCCGGAGTCGAATGACGGCTCGAACGGGGTCAGCCGGCCGATCACGAACATGGCTGCATAGGCCGCAGAGTTCCGGCGCAAGATCGTCTCCGGTTCGCCGGTTAACGGGACTCACACGACGGGTGCTATTGTTTTCGGCTCTGATTTCAATCCCATTCTGCGTGACCTGCGCGAAACAAAGGCCCGAGGCCGAATATCGTCCCACCACGACCATCAAGGATCTGATGGACGGCATTGTCGATCCTGCCGCCGACCAAATCTGGGACTCCGTCGCGACCAAGATAACCACGAAAGGCAAGCAAGAGAAGGCGCCTCACACCGCCGAGGAGTGGACCGCAGTTCGCCGGAGCGCCCTACAGCT
This sequence comes from Candidatus Sulfotelmatobacter sp., assembly GCA_049512555.1. Taxonomy (GTDB): domain Bacteria; phylum Acidobacteriota; class Terriglobia; order Terriglobales; family Acidobacteriaceae; genus Sulfotelmatobacter. Next base: position 2,824 of record JBEKWZ010000126.1, read on the forward strand.
GCTCGAAGCGTCAAACCTTCTACAGATTCCGGGCCGCCATGTTGCGAAACCTGGAGAACAGAACAATCAGGGCATCGAACTCCAGCCGGAGCAGATCGAGACACTAATCAATCAGGACCGCCACGCCTGGATCGCATTTGCTCATGGTCTGCATGACGCCGCGACCCAGGCCGTCAGTGCGGCAGACGCGAAGGACCCGGCGAAAGTGCTGGAGAGCGGGGAACAGATCGACAACGCCTGCGAACACTGTCATCAGCAATACTGGTACCCGCACCCGGCCCAGTCCAGCGGCAAATAGCCAGAACTCACGGTAGAAACGATACGCGCAGCGTGGGTGAACTGCGGCGCGCGACTACCAATTCATCTCGCGCATCCGCTCAAGGATGAGTGTGCTGTACCGATTCATGCGCTCGGGCCGTCGCTTCAGGGGAGCCGGCAGGATCGCGGCAAGCCGAGCCCCCTGTTCCCGGTCGATATTCCGCGCCGCGGTTCCATCGTAGTAGCGAGACGCCGATTCCGCACCATATATGCCGGGGCCCCATTCGACGACGTTGAGATAGATCTCCAGAATGCGGCGCTTGCCGAGCACGAATTCGGCCACCGGTACGAGTGTGAACTCCGCACCTTTGCGGAGGACAGAGCGGCCGGTTCCAAAGAACAGGTTCTTTACGAGTTGCTGCGTAATCGTGGAAGCTCCGCGAGTTCGGCCACCTTCCAAATCGTCTTCGGCAGCGATTTGGATCTCGTGCCAATCGAACCCATGGTGCTGGTAGAAGCGGGCGTCCTCCGCGGCGACTACAGCATGCTGGAGATCGGGTGAGATTTCGCTGAGCGGGATGAATTTGTAGTGTGCGTGATACGGAGTGCCGTGAATCCAGGCTTGCAGCCGGCGTTGGATGTGCACCGCCGTTGACGGCGGGTCGATCCACCGGGCGGCCAGAAGCGTCAGCGCGGCCACTGACCAAACAAGTACCACGCCGATGACAAGCCATCGAACAAAGGAGCGGAGAACGCCTTTGCGAGGCGGGATATTGGGGGGTGGTGTGTCTGGTTTTTCAGTCACATTCCAGAATAACCTGCGAACGAGCCCGAAGCGACGGTATCAGTGATGAGACGTCGACACTTCCGAATCCGGTTGGGCGAGCAACAGCAGGATGATTCCAATCACGGTAAACATCCGGAAGGCGGCCTCCTGCCCATTCCAGGTTTTCGACTGCCACATCAGAAACCATTCGCCGCCCACCGTGAGGAAGGCGACTAGCCACATCAGCAACGCCAGCGTAAGCGCTGCCACAGAAATACTCTTGGCTTGCATAAACACCGGCGCCGGCGCTGAGATTGCGCTCATCAGGCGTAGTCCACCCCACCAGCAGAGCAACATCACGAGCGCCTCCCACAAAATGATGCCTACATAGAACGCCGTGTGCCAGGCCGGTGAATTCATAGCGCGCCACATCTCGTGGTTCCCCAGAGTGTTCGAGTCCATCATCAGCACGTGACGGACGAACTGGTAGTTGGAGTTGTAGTCGGTAATGTTGTTGAAGACGACCACCGTGTAGAACAGGGCCACAGCAAACATCAGCGAGAGTTTGGCTACGCGCAAGGTCATGGTTTCTCCGAGGACTGGAACATTCGGAAATACGCGATCAGCGCCTGGAGTGTGACGCTGTCGTAGACAAGATAGGCTCATCGATCAGACGTGGCAAATCGAGGCTACTGACGATTTCTCTTCTCCTCCTCCTGCGGATACGCAAAATTTTCCGACCTACTCGTAAAAGAAGACCTTTTGCTTTTACGCGTTGTGTAATAGAGGGGAAATCGGCGGAATCGAAGGAATTCGGAGCCGCGCTAGTCGACGCACATCATGCCATCCCAAGATAAGTCGGGCTAGAGTGAGCGCAGAAAATCGATGATGTCCTGTTGCTCCTGAACCTTCATCTTGGTGAAGTGTTCGACGACCTTATTGGCCTCGCTGCCGCGGCCGCGGTGAGCCTGGATGGCGTCGACCAAGTTGGACGTACGTCCATCATGGAGGAAGAAGACGCGTTGTCCGACACCCCAGAGAGGAGCAGTTCGGAACTCGTCGGGCCCGGCACCGCCTTGCGTGATGCCGTCGGCCAGGCCTTCACCCATGTGGTGTACGAGCAGGTCGGAGAAAAGATTCGCGGTTTGATGGGAAAGCGCAGCACTCGGACTGGTCGCGGAGCCGCTCGCAATCCTTGCCCCTGTGGTAAATGACGGCGTATGGCAGTGCGCGCACCCAACCTTCGCAAATAAGTCGCGCCCCTTCTCGCTGGACGGTGTAGGTGGAGCGGGTGTGGGCGGAGCCAGCATCCGCATGAAGTTGGCAAACGCTTCGATGTCAGAGATGACCGCAGGATTCGAAATGCCGCTCGGATTACCGGTTGTTGAGGGAGTGGTTGTAAAGTTCAGCGTGTCGTTGGGAGTGGGGTTGAAGATACAACTCGGAGTTTCGTCGCGTTCTTGCGGAAATAGCTGGTTCGAGATTCCCATCTCGACGTTGTAGGCCTCGCCCGCAAACATGAGAAGGGATTTGTTCTGGGCCTTCCACCCGAAGCGGGTGATCGTTCCATCGTTGCCACTAAGATTCACATTTCCGCTGAGGTGCGCGTTCGCGTGTCCGTGAATACCCAGTTCCGACTTTGCCGACGTATTGGCCTGCATATTCGCAAGGATCGCCGAGTCGGGAATCGCTTCGATCAGCCCCGCGCCGAAGACGGGAGTCGGGATTCTGAAAATAATGTTGTGATTCCCGCCCTGGCCCGTAAGCGGATTTCCCGCGGGCAGAAAATCGAACTGGGCGATATTGCATCCGGGGGCGTCCGTTCGCCCCGTGATCACAAAGAGGTCATGCACCTCGCCATCTGCGTTGCCGTTGCTCTGCTTAAATCGCGCTTCACGGATGGGACCGTTTGCCACGATGAACCATGGCACCGTGTTCTTGGCCCCGTCCAAGGCGGCAATCGCGGGCAGCGGATTCTTCGCCGGGCTCGTTCCGCCCATACCGGGCTGGGAGTGGCAGGAGAAACACTGATTCGAGTTAAAGCGCGGCCCCAAGCCGTTGTTCGCGCCTTTGTTGACGACTTCGACTTCAGCGAACCTGGTCTGGCCATCCAGAAAAAACGCAGTCTCGTCGGCTGTAAGACCCTGTAGCGGACCACCCGCACCCGCCGCGCCACTACGCACGCCGGGGTCTACCGGAGCGGATCTGGTTTGGCTGAAGGTGTAGCCAGATGTGATCAATACTACGGTGAGTATTCTGCAGAGACTCCTGAGCTTAGTGCTCCCCTGTGTCATCATCACATCACCTCACAGGCCTTGGAATGTCGTTATTGTAATCCTGTCGCTGGCCCTGCTTTTTACTCAGGAGGGCATCCATGCCGAGTACCGTTTTCTTGGCCTGCCGTGAAGGGGATGCGCCCAAGGCCGCCGCAACTTGAGCCCCGATCGGTGACCCGAGACCGATGCATGCATCCCATCCACCTCCGAAGCGAATCTTCATTGCAGCCGCGCATAGAGTTGAAAAGGTGCCCAGTAAAAGGGATTCTGAAAATCCCGGCTGCGCAACAGGAACAGTTTTGCGGTACGGAGAGCGGCATCCGGGGGCGCGCCTTTTTCAAGTTCGTCGTAGAACTTATCCATGAGCCGCTCGGTGGAAATGTCCGATGCATCCCACAAAGCCGCGATCACGTTTTGGGCGCCGGCTCGGAGGAAAGCCCACGAGAGTCCGACCAAACCCTCGCCGTAGTAGGAGCGCTCGCCGGCGCTGTAGCAGGCGGAGACCGTCACTAGCTGGGCGCGCAAAGGATTTTGTTTGTGGTAGCTGATGATGTCGCGCGCGTAGAGCTTGAAGGAGGAGTCGTCTTGCAGGCTGCCTTTGGAGAGCACGATCATTGAGTCCAGAGGGCTGAGGCGGCTGGATTTGCCATGGGCGGTGAAATGGATATAGGAAAACCGCTCGGGATGGCTGGCCAGGTACGCGGCCGGCGTTGCTTCCTCGCGGGTTAGTATCTTTTCTTCCGACGCCGGAAAACGTCGGGCAACATCCTCTATCTGGGCTGCCGCTTTGGCAAGTTCGGGATACTCTTTGTTGGGAGCGACGCTGTTGCCGATCAGAAGCAGGCTGCGGTCGCCTCTTCCGGTGCGGCCGCGGCGGGCCGACGCTCCCAGCACTCGTAACGAACTGGCGTCCGCGACGGTCACGTCTTCAATCCAATAGTGCAGACTCGGCTGGGACGGATTTGTCTCTGACGGCTTGGCTTCAGGTACAAGAAGAGTTTCGAAGTTCAAGTTGTTCAGGCTGCCGTCGGGGATGAGGAAAACCTTGGCCTGCTTTTTCAGCAAGGATTGTGCAGGTGCAATCAGCATGCGATAGAGCAACTGGCCGTCCTGGTCGGCCGAGGCAAGAACGTCTTGCGGTCCGGCGAGCGCCTGAAGGTAGCGTTGCACACTGGCATCGATTTGCGAGCCGGGAACAAGAATAAACAGTTCGGTTTTTCGCGGCGTGATGGCCCACAGGTACGATTGCCTTTCGCCCAGCCAATAAAAGAGGACGGTAGCTTTAGCTTGCCGGGCGAGTTGTTG
>JBEKWZ010000127.1:0-7384 GCA_049512555.1 Candidatus Sulfotelmatobacter sp.
TGAGCACGTGGGCGCGCTGCGCCAGGCCGAGCACATCCAGAATCAGGGCAACCTTGCCGTCTCCCATGATGGTGGCGCCGGCAAACGTGTCGATGCTCTTCAATTGTTTGCTGAGCGGCTTGACCACGATTTCCTCGGTGTCATTGATTTCGTCGACCACCAGCCCAAACTGCTGGTCATCGGCGCGCAGCACGACGATGTTTGCGATCTCGGATTCGAGGGCCTGTGTTTCCACGCTGGCCGTCAGTTCGAGGACGCGAGGAGAAGACCGCGAGACCGCACCCAGATCTCCTGCCCCGGCGTTTGGCTTTGCCGGCGCATCCGGCTGCCCCTGGGCGTCCACCTTCAGTTCCCGGTTCAAATACGCGAGGGGAAGCAGGCGCCCGCGCAGCCGGTGCACCGGCGCCCCGTTGATCCATTCAATGCCCTTGCGCGCCTGTTCTCCTTCGAGGCGCACCAGTTCGAGCAGACTGACCTGGGGGATGGCGTAGCGGTCGCCGCCGGTGGTGACGATCAAGGCGGGGATGATGGCCAGGGTCAGGGGAATCTTCATACGAACGGTTGAGCCCTGTCCGGGCTTGGACTGCAGGTCGACGGTGCCGCCGATCTTTTCGATGTTGGTCTTGACCACGTCCATGCCCACGCCCCGGCCAGACACGTTGGTGACTTTTTCGGCTGTAGAGAAGCCGGGCAGCCAGATCAGGTTGGTGATCTCGCGCTCGGTCATGTGCGCCGCCTGATCGGCGGTGATCAGTCCCTTCTGCAGCGCCTTGTTGCGAATTCTCTCGTGGTCCAGTCCGGCACCATCGTCGGAGATTTCGATGTTGACCTGCCCGCCCTCGTGAAACGCCCGCAGAAAAAGCCGGCCCTCAGGGTTCTTGCCCGCCGCGCTGCGCACGGCGGGACTCTCGATGCCGTGGTCGACGGAGTTGCGCACGATGTGGGTGAGGGGATCCTTGATGGCTTCAATGATGGTCTTATCGAGTTCGGTTTCCTTGCCTTCCATCTCGATGCGGACCTGCTTGCCGCAGCCCAGGGCCACATCCCGGACCGTGCGCGGGAACTTGTTCCAGATGTTGCCGATGGGCTGCATCCGGGTCTTCATCACTCCTTCTTGCAGCTCGGTGGTCAGCAGGTTGAGGCGCTGGCTGGTGGCCACCAGTCCGCTGTCTTCGCTGGAATTGGTAAATTGCACGATCTGGTTGCGGAGCAGGACCAGTTCACCCATCCGGTTCATCAGCCGGTCGAGCTGAGCGACGTCGACGCGAATGGTGCTGTCGCTGGCGCTCTGCCCGCGAGCCGGCTGCGGGAGGTTCGCGGCTTCGGGCGCATTCTGCGGTTTCGCCGCTCCCTTGTCGGTCAGAGGCTGGTCGGCCAGAGGCTGCACGACCAGAGGCTGGACGACCAGAGGCTCGCCGACGTGCCGCGCATCTCCGGCGGGTTGCTGGTCGACTGCCGGGGGAATGTCGTTCTTCTTCGCCGCGCCCTGCTTCACGAGGATGTCGCCAACGTTCGGTGCGAGCTGCGCCAAATCCTTCTTCGAGGTTTTCGTTTTGGCTGGCGGCGGATTGGGAGTAGATTTCGATTCCGCCTGCTGCTGCAGCAGCCGAGTTAAGGTGGAGATCAGTTCCTGATCGTTGCGCTCACCTTCGCCGCCCGTGGAGTCGATGCTTCCGAGGATCTGCCGAACCGCGTCGACCATAGCCAGCAATGCGGTCGTGATTTCAGAGTTGAGCGCGAGCAGACCATCGCGCAGGCGGGAGAGCAGGCTTTCGCCGACATGAGCTACGGCCTCAAGTTTGTTAAAGGCCAGAAAACCCGAGGTTCCCTTGATGGTGTGAATCGTCCGAAAAACGCTGGCCAGAATCTCACGGTTGCCGGGATCTTTCTCGAGCGCAATCAGGTCCCGGTCCAGGCGATCGAGGTTCTCGTAACTCTCAACTAAGAATTCCTTAACGATCTCTAAATCGCTCATCAGCGAATGTCCTCTTGGGCGCTGGGGCTTTGGCCTCGACCGGCTCCGCGGCGACGAATCGGCCACCCGAAATGGATTCGTCTGCGAGTTTCGGGAAACAATCGAATTCGCCGGAATCTGTTCTCACCGTCCGAGTGCGGATCACCACTTCTCTATCGGTCGCACCAATCGAATCTTTAGCCAAGGCTGCGCCTGGGACCGAGCAAGCATCTGTCGTCTGTCGTCTGTCGTCCGTCGTCCGTCGTCTGCTGTCTTTCATTGCTCAGCGTGTAAATGTTCCCCCCCCGCGAATCCACCGGACTTCTGCCTGTCTTTGCACGGCCCGGACCGGGCGGCAATGTCCGTCGCAAACGGCCCCTCGCCGGTGTGAGGTCCAGCGCCACGCCCGCGCCTTAACATCGGCGCGGAATAAGAATCAATTAAGGTGCGGCCCTGATTGCTTTGCTACTGTGCACATCCCCGTCCAAGTTGATGCATGCCGGTTCTACCGGATGCCCATTCGTGCGGGACGACTTTCAGGAAGAGATGGGAAAGAAAGCGAACTTTACCTCTCGTGCACAGCACGGCGAGGCTTAGGACTCATCAGCGGGCCGGCAGAGAAGATTACGGCGGATGGTGGCCCCGGGCAGAGTCGAACTGCCGACGTTCGGTTTAGGAAATAGGGGTCAATGAGGGAATGGCGATGTTACGTCAACCGCACGCCTCTCACTTTACTGGGGGGTAAGGAGGAGGGCCCTTATCACTGGACGCGCCCCAACCCAAGGCTCCATCAAACAAGCCGAAAAACAGAGACAAAAACGCGAACTTAACTACCTCGCGGGGCCAGATTTGAAGGCTGCGGTCTAATGAAAGATCGTAGGTTGCGATCGCCAGTCCGAACGCGAAACCCGCTCTAAGTACCCCAACTGTCAGGATGTACTTCAGGTGTCCCATACGCTTCAATCGTTCTCTCACCCTCATACGATCTTCCGCCTTCCGGGGGAAGAACGTAATTGGCATACGAAGGAATAAATCCCAAATCGTCGACCAAACGAGGGCAACTACAATTCCCGAGATGGAGGAGCCTACAAAGCGCATGACCGGATTCTACTCTCGTCGCCGTTGGCGCAATCAGGCGATAGCGCTCAAAACCCCCGGCAGGGACATGATGAGTGTAATGATTCCATAACAATGTCGGGATTTATCGACAGTTGGGACGCACCAGCGGTAATCTGGTGGTCGATAATATGAGCAACTTCGGAAGCTTCCAGCCTGCAAAGCGGGTCTCAGTTCGTACTGGTGCGCAGCTGCTCAAGCTGTTTTGGCCGGATTTCGTTGAAATCAATGGGTGCGTTTTCGCGGACTTCCAATGCAGTGGCAGTCCAATTCAGGAACTGAGTGACGGAAAGACGGAGACTGAATCTTTCGTTAACCATACTCACGTGCTGGATGAGTTCGAAAACAGAGCAACCTCTGAGCGCAGAGATAACCGTTCTAAAGACCTAGACGTTGTGGAGGAAACTTACGATGTCAATCACCCTGATTTTGCGTACGCCTGTGAAGTAGGCAAGCAAATGGCACGCATATGGGCGATGAAACTAAAGGCGGACTTTCCCCGAGATCGTTTCCGGGTTTATTACACACAATACGACAACCCGATTGTTCGCTTTCACAAGGTAAGAGAGAATGAGCCGGTGTGGCTCAGTGACCAGCAGTTAATGTCTGCAACCGACCCCAGCTTCAGAAGCGCAGTAGTGTACGACACCGATCGCATCGATACGCCGGTTACGAAGAACAAGATTCTTTCCAACTGAGCCGGATGCCGCCACCTGCCTAGCCTTCATTGACTTGCCTCGACCTTGCAGCTAACGTTTCAGCCCAGCGATCAGTCAGGTTCATTTAGCGTTACCGCGTTGTGGAAAAGGTGGGCGGGGGGAGCATTTACGAGGAGGCACACTTAAGTGGACCGAAGAACATTCTTAAAGAGATCTGGTCTGACTGCATTGATGCCGCTTTGTCCGCGTTCGCTGTTTGCCGGCAAAACGTTTCGCCGGCGGCGTCCATCAGATGCAGACTGGCCTTCCAATGCGGCATGGAAACGACTCAACGATGCAGTTGACGGAAACTTGATTCCGGTGGAATTTCCGCTCGAGGCGTGCATCAAGGATGTCGATGGTGCCGGCTGCAAGAGCTTGATCGCGAACATCAAGAATCCGTACTACATCGGCGAGCAGCCTGGCCTCACGCAAACCCTTGGATGGGTCGACGCTTGGTTCACGAAACCGAGCGTGTTCGCTGTGGCAGCGAACGATGCGAACCACGTCGCGGCCGCGATCAACTTCGCCCGTGAGAATGATCTGCGTCTGGTGGTGAAGGGCGGCGGGCATAGCTATCAAGGTACATCGAATGCACCCGATTCTCTGCTGATCTGGACGAGGCACATGCACGACGTCACGATGCACGACGCGTTTGTTGCACAGGGCTGCGCAGGCAAACAAGCTGCCCAGCGCGCCGTGACCTGTGGCTCCGGCGCAATCTGGATGCAGGCGTACGACGCCGTAACCACGAAGGCGGGCCTATACGTGCAAGGCGGCGGATGTACGACGGTGGGCGTGGCAGGCTTGGTGCAAAGCGGTGGCTTTGGGAGTTTTTCCAAACACTATGGCACCTGTGCCGCCGGCTTACTCGAAGCTGAAGTTGTAACCGCCGACGGTAACATTCGGATCGCGAACGCGTGCACAAATCCGGACTTGTTCTGGGCGCTAAAGGGAGGCGGAGGCGGCAGTTTTGGCGTAATGACCAAGGTGACGCTGCGCGTGCGCGACCTTCCCGAATACGCGGGCGGTGCGATCTTCCGCGTCAAAGCTTCATCGAATGACGCTTTTCGCCGTTTAGTGCGCTACTTCGTCGGCTTTTATCGGGACAATCTCTTTAACGATCATTGGGGCGAGCAGGCGCACATCGGTTCGAATAACGTGCTCGGCTTCGTCATGGTTTCGCACGGATTGAGCACGGAAGAAGCTCGAAAAGCCTGGCAACCCTTCTTCGATTGGGTTGCGGGCTCGCCCGGAGTTTATACGGTTGAGCCAGGCATGGATCTTGGTAGCATGCCTGCTCGGCATTGGTGGGATGTTGAGTGGAGGAAAGAGCAGCACCAGCACGCTTTCGACTCGGACAGGCGACAGGGCGCAAGCCCGAACAACGTGTGGTGGACGGGAGACGGAGGCCAAGTGGCCTGGACCATCTACGGCTACGAATCGCTCTGGCTGCCGGCATCGCTACTGGAAGATGATTCGCAGGAGCGGCTCGCGAATGCATTGTTTGCCGGATCCCGCTCCCACATGATCGAACTGCATTTCAACAAAGGGCTCGGCGGAGCGCCGCGCGAGGCTGTGGAAGCAACCAGGGATACGGCGATGAACCCCGCTGTGTTGGATGCGTTTGCGCTGGCGATAGTCGCGGACGGCGAAGGCGGGTATCCCGGAGTACGCGGCCACGAGCCGGACGTCGAAGCGGCAGGGAAATCTCGTGCGCGAGTTCATCGTTGCATGAACGAGCTGCGGGCAGTAGCGCCAGGGAGCGGAGCGTATGTTTCGGAGAGTAATTTCTTCGAAGAGGACTGGCAGCATTCGTATTGGGGCAGCAACCATGCGCGTCTGGCACTGGTGAAAAGGAAATACGACCCGACAGGATTGTACTTTGTGCATAACGGCGTCGGCTCAGAAGAATGGAGCGGCGACGGTTTCACTAGGCGCTGAACCAGACGTAGTGACAATCAACTGTTGTAACCAGGCCTTATCACAAGTGGGCCAGAGGAAAAACTTTTCCTCGCGGTTGAAGAGTGATATCGGGATTTTTCGGCAGTTGTGATTCTTGGCGATCACCCAATAAAAAGATGTGACCCAAGTCACTGACACGACGTGCTCATCTGCAGCAACATTGCTGTGTCTCGAATAAGTCTCGCTTCCCGGAAGATCGGCTATACACGGAGGTGCAGCATGCACCGGCAAGAGCGATGGTCAATGCTACTTCTGGGCCTGGTCCTGCTCCCGGCTGGTCTCTTGCCGGCAGCTCAGAAGCAGGATAAGAGGATCGTTCCGGCACGCAAAACGGTCGAAGGAGCGAACATTTTTCGGGACTACTGCGCCGCGTGTCATGGAGTTGACGGACGAGGGCACGGGCCAGCATCAGTTGCCCTAAAGCATCCTGTCCCGGACTTGACTCTAATCTCGCAAAGAAGCGGCGGGAAGTTCCCCTACCAGCGTGTAAAAGGCATCATCGAAGGCAGCGAACCTGGACTGCCCGCTCACGGCGATCGAGAGATGCCAATTTGGGGACCAATCTTCCATGAGGTCGAATCGGATCAAGACTGGGGAGAAGTAAGGTTGGAAGCAATCACCCGGCACCTCGAGTCAATTCAGCAAAAATAGTTGCGATCTTGATCGCGGTAAACCGCTCACCCCCCGTTGGCTGCTGCGACAGTGGTGGCGCGGCGGGAGAAAAAACTTGTTCTACCAAACAAAAGAATCCACTTGACTCCCACCGGCCTTCTCATGGAAGGCGTTAGCACTCAAATTTCGAGTGTCTTCGATTCACTCCCACATCTGAAGCGTTTGAAACTGATCGCAAGATGAGTGTAATCAGGAAATTACGCCACTTGACACGATTCCATGCCGGGGTCCAGGCGGATAACTTCATAAAACAGGCGTTCTGGGCTCGACATGCTCCCGCTAGAACCGCCATTCGTTGACTGGCTGATGGCGCGTACGTAGGCACGAGCCAAGTCCCCTGTTTGGGGTTGTGAAATGCTACTGTTACTATCGCCTTACAACAAATGAGCTCCAACGCGCACGCATTGGCGAATCCGGTGATGACCAAGCGCTCAGTTTTTTGGAGTCAATATTTTTATTTTTTCATGTCGCTGCTGGCTGCGGCGGTGATCGTCTACGGTTTCAGTCACACCATCGATCAGAACCTGATCCATCCGAAGATTCCACGACCCCGGTTGCTGCATTTTCATGCAGCGTTGTTCACGGGCTGGCTGGTGTTTTTCATCTTGCAGAGCTTACTGGTACGGACGCACGACGTGCGGATTCACCGGACGATCGGATGGTTTGGTGCGGGAATGGGAGCGCTGATTCCGCCGGTGGGAGTGGCAACTGCCGTGGCAATGGCCAGATTCGACCTGATGCAATTGAAAATGAACAACGCTGCCGCAGACATGATCATTCCCATGTGGGACATGGTGGCCTTCACTCCGGCCTTTGTACTGGCTATTTATTGGAGGAAGCAGCCGGAGTTTCATCGGCGGCTGATTTTGATCGCGACCTGTGCCTTGACGGCGGCTGGCTGGGGACGTTTTCCGGAGTGGCTGCTTCCACCGGTGATTTTTTATGCCGGCGTGGATTTACTGATTCTGCTGGGTGTTTT
>JBEKWZ010000128.1:0-7371 GCA_049512555.1 Candidatus Sulfotelmatobacter sp.
ACAGCTCGTACCCTGGTTAGTCTCCTCACATGGACCTGGCGACGTCGGAGCGGCGTAGATCTCGATCGGATTCCCAATCGACATGCGAGTGAATAGCAAGGTCCCACCGTCGGGGCTGAATGCGAAATCGTCGTTGAAACCCTTAATCAATGGCGCGTACCGGTACTTCTCCCCGGCCGGTGGCCAATCCCTAACGCTGCCAGGAGCCAGAGCGCCATAAGGATCGATCCTCGTAACATAGATCGGTGACTCACCCGCGTCCTCGGAGCTAAAAAACAGCTTCTTGGAGTCTTGGGCCCACGTGATCGATCCGACCCAATGATCCCAGTCCTCGGTCAGGTTTTTCTTCTCCCCCGTCTTGCGGTCGTAAAGCATCAGCCGGAAGCGGTCGCTCTCGTATCCCGGACGCTGCTGGGCGCGGTAGGCGATGTAGCGTCCATCGGGCGAATAGAGCGGAGAGGTGTCGCTAGCAGGATTGTCGGCGGTGATGTTCTTCGCCGCGCCTCCGCTGACCGGGACGATCCACAGATCGTTATTGGTCGAAGCCGCCGGATTCTTGTCGTGATTCGAGGCGTAGCAAATCTCCTGCCCGTCAGGCGAAAAGGCATAGTCATCCTGCCCGCCCAGCGAAAAGACGGGCGCGTCGTAGTCCCCGGGCGTCAAATCGCGCGGAAAATGGAGTTCGAAGTTTCCCGGGAGGCGCACCACTTCACCCGGAGGTATCTTGATCTCTGGTAGCGGCTCGGCCCACTCAACAAAAATGTGAGAACGCTTCCCTTCCTTGTAAGCATTCCAATGGCGATAGAGCAGATGGGTGAAAACCTGTGCCTTCACTTTTGACCGCTCCACGTCCTTTACCTTCTCTGCATTGCAACTTGCCTCAGCCGCGGGACTTTCGTTGTCGCACTCAGGATAGACATCCGAGGTGAACAGGATGAGCTTCCCATCGGGAGACCACAACTCTCCGCTTGCCTCTGTCGCGATCGAGGTCAGCTTCTGTACATGCGTTACACCCCCGGATGTGGTATCAAATCCCGCAACCCACACCTGCGATCCTCCCTCTTTCGTCGACAGAAACGCGAACCGCTTCCCATCCGGCGCCCAGCGCGGGCGGTCGGCATCCTGATCGGCGATGAGGATGCGCTCGGCCTGGGCGGACGAGGCGTCCGCCGCTCCACGTGCAAGAGGCACGATCCATACATGCGGCGTCTTGGTGTTGGCCTCCAGATCGACATCCACCACGCTGAAGATCACCCACTTGCCATCGGGCGAAACCTGCGGATCGCCCACCCGCTTCAGCTTCATCATGTCGTCGAACGTAAAGGGATGCTTGGCCTGGGCCAGAGCGGGTAGAGTAAAAGCAAGAACAAGCAGAGAGAGAAGAAGACGGCGCATAAAGGCCTCCCACGGCAAACGCATGAGTGTAGCAGGGGGACGCAGTTCGCTTCTAGCACCCCTCTCACATGCATTGTCATCCTGAGGCCTGCGGTTTTTGCAGGCCGAAGGACCTATGCAATCGCCTGAAGAGTCTGTGCTCCCAGCGTGGTGCACAGGTCCTTCGCGGCCAAGAACGCCGCTCAGGATGACAAAGCATTTTGAGAGCACACATTGGAGGGGGCATCTCGGCAACCTCTTCCCCGCGCCCGCATCCAAGTAAGTGGCAGAACTGCGGTGCCCTTCCCTCCAGCCTCACTGAGCGGAGAGGGGTTGGAGGGCAGGGCCGCTGCGGTGATACTTTCCGTAGAGACGTAGCTTGCTACGTCTTGGCCGGCAGCTCCGGCGCTGCAAGACGTTGCCTGCAACGTCTCTACGACAGACTGGCTCCGATCCGATAAACTAGACAACATGACACTGGCTTCCCGCTCGCTGTTGACTCTGATCTTGCTGGCCTGCGGGCTGGCGGCTTTGCCTGCGCGCGCCCAGGAGGGTCCGCTCGAGACCGGTCCCCCGCAAGGCACCACTCCCGAAGAGATCATCCAGCACTTCGCCGCGAAGGAAACCGAATTCGCCAAGGCCCGCGACCAGTACACCTACCGCCAGGATGTCAAGGTGCAAACCCTCGAGGGCGATACCGTCGACGGCGAATACAAAGAAGTCTTCGACGTCATGTTCGACGACAAGGGCAAGCGCATCGAGAACGTGGTCTTCGCTCCGCAGTCCAGCCTCTCGAAGATTTACATGTCCCAGGAAGATTTTGAAGACATCCGCCACAAACTGCCCTTTGTGCTCACCACCCAGGACCTGCCCGAATACAACATCCTTTACGTCGGTCAGCAGCAGGAAGACGAACTGCACTGTTATGTATTCGACATCGCGCCCAAGAGAATCGAAGGCAAGAAGCGCTACTTCCAGGGACGCGTCTGGGTCGACGGCCACGACCTCCAGATCGTGAAGACCTACGGCAAAACCGTTCCCGACATCCGCAAGAATCACGGCGACGATGAGAACCTGTTCCCCAAGTTCACCACCTGGCGGCAACAGATCGACGGCCTGTACTGGTTTCCGGTCTACACCAAGGCGGACGACGAACTGCACTTCAAGATGGAAGACGTCCACATCAAAGAAATCGTGAAGTACGAAGACTACCGGCGGTTCGGCGCCAATACCAAGATCCTGTACGAAGGCAAGGAATTGCCCCCGGGCCAGAAAGTGCCTGACCAGAAGCCGGCAGACCCGAAAAAGCCGGACAACCCGAACCCGCAAAATTAGTTTATTGTAGTCAGCATGGCGCCGACTCCGCCGACCATCCCAATCTCTTCGAGCGCTGCCCGCAATGGCGCGGGCACGGTCGAGCTGGCCGCAGTCCGCAAATGCTACGGTGACTTTGTCGCCGTCGACAACATTTCCTTCAGCATCCAGCCCGGAAAAATCTACGGCCTGCTCGGTCCCAATGGCGCTGGCAAGACCAGCACGCTGCGCATGATCATCGGCATCATTGTCCCCGACTCCGGTCAGATCACGGTTTTTGGCGAGCCTCTCACCCGCGAGCACAAAGACCGCTTCGGCTATCTGCCCGAAGAACGCGGGCTATACAAGAAGATGAAAGTGCTCGAACACGTGCTGTTTCTGGCCCAGTTGAAGGGACTGAGCGGTGCAGAAGCTCTCAAGCGGGCGCGTACCTGGTTCGATCGCTTCGAGCTGAGCGCTTGGACCGGGAAGAAAGTCGAAGAGCTTTCCAAAGGTATGCAGCAGAAGGTGCAGTTTATCAGCGCCATCCTGCACGAGCCGGAATTGATTGTGATGGACGAACCTTTTTCCGGGCTCGACCCCGCCAGCACGGTTCTGCTCAAGGATGTTCTGCTCGAACTTGCAAAAAGTGGCAAGACCATCCTGTTTTCGACGCACGGCATGGATCAGGCTGAAAAATTGTGCCACTCCATCTGCCTGGTCAATCATGGCCGCGCGGTTCTGGAGGGCGATTTAAATCAGATCAAGGCCAGCTACGGCCGTTGTAATGTCCAGATCAAGTACGACGGCGATGCCCGCTTCCTGCAGGAATCCCGGCTGGTGCAATCGTTCAACGATTACGGCAACTATGTGGAAGTGCGGCTCGCGCACGGCGCCGATGCGCAGGAATTGCTCAGGCTCGCGTCCGCGGGCGCACGGCTCAGCAAGTTCGAGTTGATGGAGCCCTCGCTGGAAGAAATCTTCATTGATGCTGTGAGTAAACCGGCGGTGAGTCAACCGGCGATGGGTAAAACAAATGCGTAACCTCTGGCTGATCATCAAGCGAGAGTACCTGGAACGCGTCCGCACGCGTTCGTTCCTCATACTCACCCTGCTGTTGCCCGCCATCATGACCGTGGTCATGATCTTGCCGGCGAAGCTCGCCACCATGGGAGAGAAGGCACAGCATCTGGTCGTGGTGACTTCGACTCCGCAGTTCGGCGAGATGGTTCGCCAGCGCTTCCTCTCCGCCAGCACCGCCACAGACGACGATGACGATGATGCCGACTCGCAGAGCAATGCATCCAAAACGAAACCCGAGCAGGAATACATCATTGACGTCGATGCCAATCCCACCGAGGCAGAGCGCGATGTGTTGCGCGACAAGGTCAGCTCCCAGGCGATCGACGGCTACCTGTGGCTGAGCGACGAAGCGATCGCCTCCGGTAAGGTCAGCTGGACCAGCCGCCGCACGCCCTATTTCTCAGAAAGGTCGCACCTCAGCGAGACCCTGAACCGGATCATCCAATCTGAACGGCTGTCCAAGAACGGTTTGAGCACCGATGAAGTGGACAAGTTGCTGAAGCCAATCAAAGTTGAGGCCGTCCGCATGGAACACGGGCGGGAAGCCAAGGGCAACGGTGGCGGCAAGTTGCTGGAGATCGTGGTCATGGTTATGCTGCTTTACATGGCCGTGTTGTTGTATGGCATCTCCGTGATGCGCTCCGTGCTGGAAGAAAAAAACTCGCGCATTATGGAAGTGCTGCTCTCTTCCGCAACTTCGACCCAATTGATGGCGGGAAAACTCCTGGGCGTGGGTGCGGTCGGCCTGACTCAGATTCTCGTCTGGGTAGTGATGGCGGGCCTTTTCGCTTTGCCTGCAATGGCGATGCAACCGTCGTTCAGCGAACTGCGGATTTCACCGGGAGTTCTGGTGGCATTCGTGGTCTTCTTCTTTCTTGGCTACTTTCTGTACAGCACCCTTTATGCCACCATTGGCGCCATCACCACCACGGAACAGGAAGGCCAGCAGCTCCAGTTTATTGTCGTTATTCCGCTGGTCCTCTCGGTCTTCATGCTGGCTCCCGTGTCGCGCAACCCCGACGCCCCGGCGATGGTGTGGATGTCGATGGTTCCCTTTTTCGCGCCGGTGGTGATGTATGCGCGCATCGTCGTACAAACTCCGCCCCTGTGGCAGATCGCTCTATCGTTGCTTCTGCTGATCGCGACCATCGCCGGGCTCCTGGTGATGTGCGCCCGCATCTACCGCATCGGCATCCTCATCTACGGGAAGCGGCCGAACCTGCCGGAAATCCTGAAGTGGCTGAAATACGCGAAAGCGTGAGGACGGGCTCCGCTTTTCTTGAGCGGAGCAGAGAGCTGCGCACCTTCAGACCGTTGTATTGAATAAAGCCCAGTTTCCTGTCTTCCTTCTCCTGCCTGTCCGGGAGTGGGCCAGCTTCAGCTGACCTCACTCCCACGGGGGTGCCTTATTGACAGGGGGGTACATTCACCGGATTGTTTAACAATGTGACTCCGCCGGTGCGAGCCAGCGCTCTGCCATTCAGCGTTGCCCCGGTGTCGAGCGACACGGACGCCTGAGCCATAATCGTTCCTGCAAACGTCGTAGTGGTTCCCAGCGTCGCCGAACTACCGACCTGCCAGAACACGTCTTCGGCCGTGGCGCCGCCACTCAGAATGACGTCGCTATTGTTGGATGCGGTGGTTAGTGTGGACACGATCTGGAAGATGTAGATTCCATTGCCGGCGAGCGTAAGGTTCCCGGTTATTCCCAGCGAGGGCTGGGAGCTGGTTGTCTTATAAACGCCAGGAGCGAGCGTTTCCCCTCCTATATCTGGGGGAAGGATCGCTCCTCCCGCTGCCGCTGCGGCAAAGTTATACGCCGTAGTCAAGTCACCCTGCGCGGTCTGCGCGACCGCATCGCCCGCGTACTCCGTGCCAGTCAGAGTTCCCGGAGGAAATCCCGTGATCGAAGCAGCCGGATATATTCCGATATCTCCCGTAACGTTGGTGGGTCCGCTGTTGGCAACGGTGGGGGTGGCGGCGAGAATTCCAAACATGCAGGCGGTTCCCAACGGTACCCCGGCTGTACACGAAGTGGTCGATGTGGTGAAAGTCCATGTGTAATCGCTGGCCAGCGGATCGCCAGCGATATCCTGAGCCCCGGTGGTGATGGTGGCGGTATAGAGAGTGTTCAGCGCGAGCGGACTGGTGGGTGTGAAGGTCGCGGCAGCGCTTGCCGCATCGTAACTAACGGTTCCTGCCACAGCCACAGGTGGCGTGCCCGGCGCTGTCAACGTAAACGTCGTGCTATTGATCGTGGCCGGATTCATGGCCACGCTAAAGGTGGAAACAACTACTGTGTTCTCACATATACCTGTAGCGCCAACGGCTGGAGCTACGGAAATCGCAGTGGGCGGTGCACATGCCGAGGCAGCAGTGGTGAAGCTCCATGTGAGGTTGTTCGCCAGCGCATCGCCATTGATGTCCTGGACCCCAGTCGTGATAGTGGCGGTATAGGCGGTGTTCAGCGCGAGAGCGCTTGAGGGGGTGAAGATCGCGGTTGACCCGGTAAAGGTAACTACTCCTGCCACCGCCACAGGTGGAGTGCCGGCGGTCAAAGTAAAGGTTGTGGTATTGATGGTGGCGGGATTCATTGCCTCGCTGAAAACGGCAGCCACTACCGAGGCGGAACAGACGCCGACCGCGCCGTTGCTCGGAGATCCGGACAGCACGGTGGGTGGAGCGCAGGCTTCGCCAGAGGTGGTGAAGCCCCATGTAAAGTTACTGGCGAACGCGACGCCAAACGAGTCTGCGGCTCCGGTCGTAATGGTGGCCGTATAGGCCGTGTTCAGTGCGAGAGCGTTGGTCGGCGTGAAGGTCGCAGTGTTGCTTGACGCAGCGTAGGTAACTGCCCCCGCGACCGGAGTAGTGCCCGGCCCGGTTAAGGTAAAAGTGGTGCCTGTGAGCGTGGCAGGATTCATCGCCAGACTGAATGTGGCTGTGACTGACGCGTTAGAGCATGCCCCGGTCGAAGCGCTGAGAGGAGCTACAGACGTCGCGGTAGGCGGGATTTTGTCGGGGTTGTTCGAATTGCTGCACCCGGTGGCGAGAACGAGCAGCAGGAACGCTGGTAACCAGATCTTGGCAGTGTTGTATTTACGCATGACCGTCAACCTTCTTCTTCTCGGCTCAACCGCAGCCGCTCAATGGAGTCGCAACTCTTGCTGTCTTGTGAGAAGTTAGCAAGTGATCTCTTGGTGAACTGTTCAAAACTGCTCAACAACTGCTTTTCAAAAACCTGTCTGGTCTGTTTTGGGAAACTGCGCTGGGAGGGAACAGTTAGTCGTGCGGGACCACATTGAGTAGAGAGCTGTGTACCTTAAGCTGATAGCTGATAGCTGAGAGCTGAGAGCTGACAGCTTAGTAGAACAAATACTTGCGCCACTTATCGTCCGACCGTCCCATCAACCGCATGATGTGCCGGCTGGTGTGCAAGTTGAAGGCGCGGGGCTCACGCATCAGCTTCATGTGGGCTTCGGCGGGAGATTGGTTTCCCTTGCGGCGATTGCAGGCGTGGCAGCACGCCACCAAATTTTCCCAGGTGGACGAGCCCCCGCGCGAGCGCGGAATCACGTGGTCCAGCGTCAATTCACTCGAAGGCAACACCGTTGCGCAGTACTG
>JBEKWZ010000129.1:0-7367 GCA_049512555.1 Candidatus Sulfotelmatobacter sp.
AGCCGATCGCGCCGCCGAAGGCCAGATAGTTTCCCAGGACCAGCATCAGCAGACATATGCCCACCGTGACGACACGGTGGTGAATCGCCCAGACCAGCGCGCGGCGATATTGCTTGCTGACAAAGGTGATGACCGGGTTATCCCATTCTTTTGCGCCCTTGGCGAACGCAAAACTGGCCAGGACCGGCGCGACGAGGATAGAAAAAAGCAACGCCCCTAACAGCGCGAAGACCACGGTCCAAGCCATGGGATGGAACAGCCGGCCTTCGACCCGTTGCAGCGTGAAGATCGGCAAGAAGGCGGTAATGGTGATGATGATGGCGTAGAAGACAGGACGCTGCACTTCATGCGATGCGAAACTGATTCGTTCAGTGGAGGTCTCGGTGCCGTTGGTGTGGCTCAAATGGCGCACAATGTTTTCGATCAACACAATCGCGCCTTCAACGACCACGCCGAAGTCCAATGCGCCCAGCGAAAGCAGGTTGGCGGGAATCCGCATCAGGTCAAGGCAGGTGGCGGCAAAAAGCAAAGCAAACGGAATGGTTAATGCAACAATGATCGCGCCGCGGACATTGCCCAGAAACAGAAGCAGGATGAGAGATACAAGCACCATGCCTTCGGTGAGGTTGTGAAGCACGGTGTGGGTGGTGAAGTGAACCAGCGTGCTGCGGTCGATTAAAGGAACGATCTTCACTCCCGGGGGCAGGAGGTGATCGTTCATCTCTTGGATCTTCTCGTGGAGAGCCTTGAGAACAGGATCGGCGTTGGCGCCTTTGCGCAAGAGCACGATGCCCGACACCACATCGTCGTTGTCCACGATTTTGCCGTTCTCGTGGTGAATGGCGCGGGCGTACTGGCCAAGCCTGATCTTGGGGCCTTGCGAGACTACGGCTATGTCCTGGACGCGGACCGGGGTTCCGTTCCTGGTGAGAATGACGGTCCGCTCGATATCGTGAACGCGATCGACTAATCCGACTTCGCGAACATTGATCTGTTGCAGGCCGGCCTGGATGAAACTGCCACCGGCATTGGTGTTGTTGTTGACCAGTTGTTGTTCAATCTGAGACAGACTCAGACCATAAGAAATCAGTTTGTTGGGATCGAGGCGCACCTGGTATTCGCGGGTGGGCCCGCCAAAGCTGGCGACGTCGACGATGTCAGGGACCGACTTGAGATTTTTTTCGACGACCCAGTCTTCCAGGGACTTGAGCTCCATGGCATCAAATTGGGGATTGGTGCTGTGCAGGGTGAAGAAATAAATCTGGCCGACCGGGCTCCAGTCGGTGCCCATCTGCGGCGAAACGCCGGGCGGCAGGGTGACTTGGCTGAGGCGCTCGAGGACGCGTTCGCGGTTCCAGGCGTTATCGGTGCCGTCTTCAAAGATGAGCTTCAGGTCGGAGAGGCCGAACAGCGAAAAGGAACGCAGGTGCACGACGCCGGGGATGCCGTTCACTGAGGTCTCGAGAGGGATGGTGACCTGTTGTTCGATCTGCTCGGCGGAAATGCCAGGCCACTGCGTAATGATTTCGACGTAGTTGTCGGCAACGTCGGGATAGGCCTCGATGGGGAGGTTATTGAACGAGATGATGCCCCAGACGAACAGCACGAGCGCCATCCCCAGGACCATGAGGCGATTGTTGAGCGCGAAATCGACGACGCGGCGAATCATTGGTTAGAAAGTTCTCAGTTCTCGGTTCTCAGTTCTCAGCGACCGAACTACCGCTTCATTGCGCGCTTCTCTGCAGCGCTCATCGGCGCGGGGGTTGGTTCGAGGGAGATTCCTCGCTTCGCCTGAAGAACGGCTCCGCTCGGAATGACGCCTTCGGAAAACTTGCTGCGGTGCTTTCAAATCAACCACTCCTTGATATTGCTCCACTATTGTTCCACCGTATTCTGCAGGTCGAGTGCGTTGGAGACGACTTTGTCGCCGGGCTTGATGCCGGAAACGATCTCCTGCTGGTTGCCGGGGAGCATGTTTCCAGTAACGACTTCCAGGCGCTTGAAGCGCGCGTTGCCCAGCGGCGCGTAGACCCACTCGCGGTCATGCAGGTGCAAAATCGCGCTGGCGGGAACCGAGGAATGCGTCTCTGGTTGCTTGCCGTAGAACGTAGCGGTAGCGAACATGCCGACGCGCATCTGGCCGGGATTCTTCACTTCGAGACGCACTTTGGCGGTGCGAAGATTGGGGTCGAGGACAGGGAGAATGTTATCGACGCGGGCCTTGAAGACCTGGTTGGGATACGTGTTGAGGCGGATGTCGGCCAAATCGCCGACCCGCACGGCGTCGAGGTCGTTCTCGTAAACGTCGCAGACGATCCAGACGTAGGAGAGATCGGAAATGGTGAACGGGTTTGGACCCGCCAGTCCTTGCACGCCGGCCGCGTTGGTCACCTGCTGGTCGGTGATGACGCCGGAGATGGGCGCGGTGATGTCGACGATGCCGGAAGGATGATCCTTGTCGATGCCGAGAGTGTGCAACTGCTCGGTGGCGGCGTTGAGATCGGCCTTGGCATCGGCTTCGGTGGCCTCGGCTTGTTCCAGGGCGCTCTTGGCGACGGCGCCTTTGTCGTAGAGAGTCTGTGCACGATCGAGTTGCACGCGAGCCAGGCGCTCTTCATTCTCGGCTTTCAGGTAGGTCTGGTAGGCGCCGGAAACGTCGTTGCTGCGAACCCTGAGTAAGAGCTGCCCTTTTTCGACGACATCGCCGAGCCTGGCTTTGAGTTCGACCACGCGTCCGGCGGCCAGGGAAATCACTGGGACGGCGCGGGTAATGTCGGGTTGAACCACGCCGGTTGCGTTCAGAGCGGTCACTGCCTTTCGCTCAGTTGCAGCCACCAGCGGAAACTGATCGGGGTGCTCGACTTTGAAATTGTTAGCGTCGAGGTCGGGCTCGACCGTGGCCTTGGGCGGAGCTTCGGCACTGGGATCGGCCTTGCCGCTGCTGCATGCAGTGAGGGCGAGCGCCAGCATGGAACACAGCACTGCTGACAGAAGAGTTTTGGATGAAGAAGGAATACTCATGGGATAACCTCGTGGCCCACCGACATGTTCATCTGCGCCGCCGCCGTGAGATAGGCGCCGACCAGATTCACGTAACTGAGTTGCACGGTGCGGTAATCGCTTTCTGCGTTCAGAAAGTCCAATAACGACGCGCCGCCGTGCTGGTAGGAAAAGAGAATGGTGTCGCGGACCCGGACGGCCTGCTCCAGATAGTGACTCTTGTATGGCTTCAGCAGGGTGATGTTGCTGTTGAGAACGGCGTAGGCGGAATCGACGTCGCTGTAGACCTGAGTCTCGGCAGCTTCGCGCAGCTTCTGGTTGCGCTTGATGTCAATTTTCGTGCGCAGCTTTTCGCCCTGATTAGTGTCGAAGATGCGCAGGGGAATGCTGACGCTGGCTCCGAGAGTGTTCAGGGCGTCAGGGTTGTTGAAGGAGCCGTTGTGGGTGTACCACAGACTGATGGTGGGATCGGTCGAGCCGTTGGACTCGGCCAGCTTGTAGTTGGTTTCAGCTTGCTGCACGGAAAGTATGGCTGCGCGCAGATCGGGACGAGTGTCGAGAGCTTGCTTGCGATAGTCGTCGAGCGCGAGCAGGCTTTCGGCGAAGTCAAACGGTCCGTCGACGTCGTAGCTCTCGACTGGACGGCGATCGTTAATCAGGGCCAGCAGGTTGATCTTGGTGGTACGCAGGTTGACCAGCGCAGTTTGTACATCGGACTCGTATTGCAGGCGTTGGAGTTCGAGGCGGTCAAGGTCGATCTGGGCAATGTCGCCGGCCTGAAAGCGGTCGCGGCTGATCTTCAGTATCTTGTCGTAGTATTCGATATTATCCTGGGCCAGGTGCAGCACGGCTTTGGCCTGCAGGACGCCGACGAAAGCGCTGCGCAGATTGAAAATCAGAGTGCGTTCGGAGTCGGATTGCTGGGCGACGCCAATGGCGGTGCCCTGCTTGGCGGCCTCGTAACGCAGCCCGCGCTTGTTGCGGCGCTCGAATAAATAGCTGACGCCGGGCGAGATAAATGTTCCGGCAAAGGGCTGCCACACGCCGTGACTGGGCGCGATCTGGGTTCCATCGGCCGAGAAGGTGAAGTCGGGATTGGGCCGCAGATGGGCCGTGATCTCTTCCGCTTTCAGTTCATCGACGTTTAAGAACCCGGCTAGCAAGGTGGGATTGTTGGTCTCGAAGCGGTCTTTGACCTGGTCCCACGTCCAGACCTGCGCCGCGGGCGGCGGCGCGCCCTGGGGCGTGGTCTGGGCGAGCAGACTCCCGGTCCCAAGGGTCAAAGCGATACTCAACAGTTTCCACCGCATTCAGAACTCCATCCGGCATCCGTGGCCGGGCATGTTGGTCGGCCTGGGGGAGGGCTTCGACCTGGCGGGTGTGATGCGCGCCGTTGATTTGGCGGAACAACAACACTACGGTCCCGTTTCCCGCCCGAGATTTTGTAAGCACTTAGATGCTGCGTCGCCGCTTTTTTCCTCTAACAATAAGGATCGGCGGGTCCAGGGACTACGCAGGCAGAGAAGCAGGAGGAGCTCGGCCTGTCCGCTCGATAACAGGCGCGGGCGGCGCGCAGACGGAGAGGGTCAGCACGGGCAGCCGTCCCTCGTCATTCACGGGAAGAGAAGCCGCAGTCGCGAGCAGAGCCGGGGGGCTTTGCAGCTTCCAACCCGAAACTTTGTCGTGGCTCGCCTGCCGGACGCTACGCTTGCTGGCCGGGGATTCCTCCATCTCGCTGCGCATGGCGAGCAGGTCGTCGGTGGCGGAAATCACCGGGAAGAGGATCACGAGCAGGCAACCCAAAGCGAGCAGGCACTGCAGAGAAGTAAACTTGCGGCGTGCTGGGGCCGTTCTCGAACTGCGCCACAGCCAGTAGGCGGGCAGCGCCAAAAGCAGCCACGCGAGATTAAGCAGCAGTTCCATGCAAACAACAAGCGGGGACGAAAAACTCCCACAAAAAGCTAGTTTGTCAGAAATCTCAAATCCAAGTCAATGTGACCATCGTCAGGGGGTGGCTGCCGCGCAAGATCGCCGGGGCGGAACATTCTTATACGGAAGCGCGAGAAGTGTGGGAAAGTAGGGAAATCGCGAGGTGGGGGCGAAGAGCGCGCTGGTTCAGGATGATCGAGTGCATCATGATTTGAGGTGGGAAGATGACGAAGCGGCAATGGGGGCTGTGGGTTCCGGGCCTGATCCTGCTGGCGTGTGTCCCCGGGGCGGCATGCCAAATCGAGTTGGCCCCTGCGGCCTCAAAGCAGGCGAGCGCGCAGGACGCCCCGGCTGCGCAGGAAGAGCGGGGCCTGGTGATCGAGAACGATTCGGAGTTGCCCGCGACGCATCCGCAGGCGCCATATGAGTTTCGATTTCACGCGCACGGGCGCGTGTCAAGCCTGCACTGGAAGGTGGAAAAGGGAACATTGCCGACGGGGATGAAGCTGGAAGATGACGGCTTGTTGCATGGTAAGGCCGAGCACGTAGGCGAATTTCAGTTTACGGTTTCGGTGACCGATGGCGGCCGGGATCGAGCGGTGCAGAAAGGATTTGTGCTGCGTGTGACTTCGGCCTTGAGCCTGACCTGGAAGGCGGGGGCGCATGTGAACGGAAACCGGATCGAGGGCAGCGCCCAGGTTTCGAACACGACACCTGACGATGTGGACCTGACTTTCGTCGCGTATGCGGTGCCCCCGAATGGCCGGGCGACGGCGATTGGATATCAGCATTTTGTGTTGCGGCCCGGCACCCAAGCCGTGGAATTGCCCTTTGGCGAGACCCTGCCGTATGGGCGATATAAGGTGCACTTGGACGCGGTGGGCGAAGTGGCGCCGAAGAAAGTGATTTACCGCGAGCACCTGGATACGCCGGGGGCGCTGCAGGTGACGGTAGGGCCATAGATATAGATATAGATCGAGCAAATAGCTTCGGTAAGATCCCGCCAGGGTACTTAGATCACAAAGAGTAGTGATCCAGATCACGCAGCGGTGTGTGGGAAATAACCCAAAGTCGCGCGGGCGGGCGTGAGTATGGGCGAATCCCAATTCCTGGATTCGGTTACAACTCTTTAATTGTCTATAACATACGCTAGTTTCAGTGCGAGGCCGAGGGGCCGCGGGGGTTTGGCTCAGGGCGTGCCCTATATCCCGTGGACGGAGACAAAGCGCCAAGACTTCAGGCGCCATCTGGTCCGGGAGGGTTGCGATGCGAGCTCCTTACGGTCTTAATATTCTTGATAACTGCCTCACCTGCCCGGTGAGGACGGAACATCTTTTCTGCAATCTTGCTCTTCAGGCGGCGCAGCGACTGAACGACGTGAAGTCAACCGCGGTGTATCCCAAGGGAGCGATGCTGTTTATTGAAGGGCAGCAGCCGCGCGGCGTGTTTGTTCTGTGCGCGGGCAAGGTAAAACTGTCGACTTCATCCCGCGACGGCAAGACCATCATCACCAAGATTTCTGATGGGGGAGACATTCTGGGATTGAATGCCGTGGTCTCCAACCGGCCATACGAAGTGACGGCCGAAATGATGGAGCCGGGGCAGGCGAATTTTATTCCGCGCGATTCTTTCCTGCAGATGCTGAAGGAGTTTCCGGATGTGGCCGTGCGCGTGGCGCAACAGTTGAGCCGGAATTATTACACCGCGTATGAAGAGATCCGCACGCTGGGGCTGGCGGCTTCGCCGTCGGAGAAGTTTGCCAAGCTGCTGCTCTCGTGGTCGAGCAAGAGCGCGCAAGACGACGGCTCGGCGCAGGTGAAGCTCACGCTAACTCATGAAGAAGTCGCCGAGATCATCGGGACAACGCGCGAGACGGTGAGCCGGCTGTTCTCCGAGTTCAAAAAGAAGCAATTGATGCAGATGAAGGGCGCAACGCTGGTGATCCGCAGCCGGTTCGCGCTGGAAAAGATTGTGCAGTCGTAGGCGCAGCGGGACCGGCATTTCCTGCGGGTACCGTCAGCTGTTCGGGTTTCCTCCAGCTCGTTGAACGGGCGTAGAATAAGGGCGTCCGCTAGCCCAGAATTGGGTACCCCAGCAACCGTTGGAGTCGTAAGACTTGCGCGTTCGCTTTCGCCAATCGGTGAAGCTGTTTTCCGGCGGAGTCTTACTCGCTGCACTAGCAGCGGCTGTAGGGTGTGGCAGCAGTTCGAACTCAATCCAGCAGAATCCCGTACCAGTCATCTCCAATCTGTCTCCGGCCTCTGCAACCGCCGGGGCGTCAGCACAAACGCTGACGATTAATGGAACGAATTTTGTTTCTTCCTCGACAGCGACCTATAACAACGTTGTTCACGCCGTTACGTTCCTGAGCGCCACTCAGCTACAGATTCAGCTGACGACTGCGGACTTGGCGAGCGCCGGGAGTTTTCCGGTGGTTG